>JBFXJV010000189.1:0-6920 GCA_050174515.1 Methylocystis sp. | reverse complement strand
GCCAGAGAGTTTGTGAGAAAGATCATCAAGCGCTTGTCGGCCTCGGGCTTCGCGACGAGGCTATCGAGCAGGAGATAGAGTTGCAGTTGCGCTACGGCGAAAGGCGCGGTGAGGATTTCGAAACCGATCACGCGCTCATGAAAGGCACGGGCAAGCTCCAAGCCGATGGCAGCTTCGTCGCCGTCCGCCTTGGCCTCTTCGGCAATACAGCGCGCGACTTCCAGGAGGTAGGCGCCGGTTCCGCAACAAGGATCGAGAATCACAACTTCCGGGTCGGCGAGGCCGCGCGGGCGCTTGAGTTCCTTTTTCAGGATGTGGTGCACCCGTCGCACCTGATAGCGCACGATTTCCGGCGGCGTATACCAGACGCCGAGGTCCTCGCGGAGCTTGGGGTCGAAGGCTTCAAGAAAGGGCTCATAGAAATAGGTGATCGCCGCCGCCGAGGTCTGTTCGTCGATGGTCGGGAAGGTCATGCGCGCGCGAAACAGCGGACGATCGACGCGGTTCAGCGTCGCGATGGCGCGCGTAATGTGGTCTTCGAGCCCCAGCGCCTTCAGTCGCTTGGGATGGCGAATGTCGTGAAGCAGCGCGTCAAGAAACGGGATTGGAAGATAGGCATGGGCGTCGTCAATTTCGAAGCGCGCGTCGGTTCCGGCGGCTTTGTCCCACAGCACCCAGGCGGCGAAAAGCGAATAGAACGCCGTCTGCACCAGGGAAGACCGGAAGAACCGATCGCCCTTCTCGTCGTCGATGTTGAAGGAAAGCCCGAGCGCTTGCCGGTAGTCGTCGAGTAGCGGCTTCACCGGTTTCAGGTCTTCGGGAAGCTGGTCCTTCGCGTCACGCGCCTGTCTCGCCAGCACTTTGGCCAAATCGGCCGGGTTGGCGAGCGGGGCGTAGTCGGTGACGGATCGCTCGAAGATTTCCAGCAATTCGGCGATGGCCGCGCTATCGACCTTGGCGCGCGGTCCCGCCCCCGTGACAGCGCCCCATAGATCGACCTGCTGGATCAACGCCCGCTTGTCAGGCGGGACCGAGCCGGTCTTCGGGCGATCATAGCCCGCGACGCAGGCGAGCAGGCCGAAGCCTCGCACGTTCGAGAGAAGGACGACGCCCGTCTGCGCGAGATAGCGGCCAATCTGGTCGTTCTGCTCCGTTGAAACCGCAAGGCCTTCAAGTGTGACATTGGCCCGCTTCACCTCGCCATAGACGCCGACGAACATCTTGTCGTCGCCAAGAATGAAGTCCGGCATGTCGCGGACATTGCCCTTGGCCTCGGACGTGTTGACGCGAATCTCAAACGGAAGGAGCCGCTCCTTAAGGACCGCAGCAATGAGGTTCTTAATGGCCGGGTAGAAGGTGTTTTCGGTCGAAGACGGCTGTGAATCGAGACGCCGCGTTTCCGATACGTAGTCGATCAGAGAGGCGAGGATCGTCTGCATGGATTGGCTCAGTGTTCGAATCAGGCGGGTGGCGCTTGTCGCAGGTTGCTGAACAAGAGCACACGACGCCTATTGCGGGAAGCGGACGCCGAACGAGGCTGTCGCAAACGCGCCGCAAATCTCCCGATGTCACTCGTCGTAAGATCGTCGAAATTCGCCCGTGTTCGCCGACGCTTATCGGGCAAATGTTGGGCACGCTCGAAGGTCGGGTGCAATTTCATAATACAAGTCGTTGACTTTATAGGTACACAGATGTTTTGAAAAGGCCGCAAGTTAGAGGTTCACAGCGCTCTCAATTTCCGTCTTTGGGATTTCGCCGGCGTTTCCGCGCCATCCTTGCTCGACTTGATCGCACTGTTTCTGCGGTCCGTGCGATCTGTGGCCTTATCGCCGTCTCCCGAGGTCTTTTCTTCGCGCTTTGCTAATGGAATGGCCCCACTGGCCCTTGCTGTTCGAGTAGGCTTACGAAGCAAATCGGCCGCTTCGAGACCGAGCTCCCGAGCCAGCCGATCAACGACGTCGATGCTCGCCGCATAAACACGTCGTTCTATCGAACTGATGTAGGTGCGATCGATTTCCGCTCGATGGGCGAGCTCCTCCTGTGACAGGTGTTGCGCCTGCCGACATTTCCTCAGGTTGCGCGCCAGAACCTCCCGAATGTCCATGAACGCGAGGGGAACGGCTTGTCGAGTATTCTACCACGGAGTATTCTCTACAAACTATTGGCGAGAAGACCGAAATCGTATGTTCTCGGCGGCCTTGGCGGCGAGTCGCTCCGACTCACTTCCCTCTCAGCGTCAAAAACGCGGCGGGGCGCCGGGCGAGCACAGCGGACGGATTTCGGACGCCGATTTCGGCAGTGCGTCGACGCATTCAGGCCGCATTTGTTAACTTGCAGCAAACTTTCTGCATAGAATGTCAACGTGGCGGCGAGTCGTTTGAGGAATGCTAAATCCGTGGACCCTGCAAATTCCCATCCGATCGCCGACGCCGCTCCTTCCGACGAGCATGTCACCGACTACGACCGGGCTCATTTCAAGGTTTACTTGAGGATGCTCGACGCAGCCAAGGAAGGGGCGGCATGGGAGGAAGTTTCAAGCATTCTGCTCGGCATCGACCCGCTTCGCGAACCCGTCCGAGCCAAACACGCTTATGAGACGCATCTTGCTCGCGCGCGATGGCTGGCGAACGAGGGATATAAGGATTTACTCGCAGGTCCCGCCTGACAATTTTCAGACGAAGCGCTCCTTTGGGGCCAGGAGCGCTTCAAGGCACGCACCGCTGCTTGTCCCCACATTCAGCGCCGCGGCGTGGCCGATGGCAATCTTCGAAATTTCTCTCTGCGTCAAATGTGCGGCAATCGGACGCTTGATCCCGGCATGACGTTATGCCTGCCAAAAAATCCAGCGCCGCGGGTTATCGACAACATTTTCTCGATACTGAAGCTCGGCCACTCTTTCGCGAGAAAATCCATGATTGATGCGGATTGGCGCTCGTCGAGCGTATATGACTATTTGGATGATTTGAACTGGCCCTCGGTCGCGTGGGAATGTTTGCGGCGCGACGAAGAATATCACGCCGACTTCGCCAACTCTCGATTTCGAGCCGCTTTGGACGCCGGCGTCGCCGGCGCCCAGCGGCGCTGGGGGTTGCGATTTCGCCGTAGACCCCACGCTCGGCGCGAATGAAGCCGATATTTTCTGGCTTCCCGAAGCGCGCGCGAGCGCCGTCATTCTTGTGCCAAGTCCAACCAACGCCGGCGAGTTGAGATTCTCGCCGTCAGATTGGCCAGACCTGCATACGCGGCTGCGCGTGAATGACGGCGAACACCTCATCGTCGGAACAGGCCGCAACCAATATCAGCTGTGGCTTCCCGATCCGCCGCGCGAGGGAGAACCGCTCGCGGCCGTCATTCCGCAGGACAAGACGGCGCCACATCGCGCCGAAGCGGCGATGCATTTCTGGCGCTTCACGAGGGGCCATGCGAAACCGCCTACAGCCTTGCGCGACGTCCGCCTCGTCAACACGCTCCGTGCGCTCGATGGGCATTTGAGCGGCGCGTCCTACCGCGTCATCGCCGAATGCCTGTTCGGATCGGCGCGAGTCGACGCCGAGCCGTGGAAATCGTCCTCCGTTCGCGACGCGACAATTCGACTCGTGCGCAATGGCGTAGCGCTGATGCGCGGCGGCTATCGCAAATTCCTGCGCAAATAGCCGTCTGCTTCGATTGCGGCGCCGCTTCCCGCATTCAAGAGGTGGCGAAATTCGCCTCCCCAATCTTCGCCATCCCCCCTGCCGGAATTTCTTCGCCAAAGTGATCGACGACAGCCGCCGATCTTCGGTGGCGCGCCTCGACTCGCCAAGGTTCGCCGATGTCCGCCGCCATGACCGATCTGCCGCCACGCTTTCTGCGCACGCCCGAAGCCGCGCGTTTCCTGGGGCTCTCGGGCCGAACTCTGGAAAAACACCGCACCTACGGCACGGGGCCGCTCTACTCGAAACTCGGCGGCCGCGTCGTCTATCGACTTGAGGATTTGCAGGCCTGGGCGGCGCGCGGCGCCAAAGCCTCGACCTCCGATCCGGGCGTCGGAACGGTGCTGCCGGCGAGACGCCAGAAGCCGAACGGCGCCGCCACCACGCTTCCCGATCGCCGCTGAATGGACATCGATCATGTCCACGACACGGCGCCCCAGCGGCGAACTCGTCAAGCTCAGCCCGTTTCGCTGTGTTCCGGCCGATATCGCGCCGCGCGATGTGCAGGATCTCATGGCCTACCCGTTCTTCAGCCTCGCCAAATCGCCGCGCGTCGCGCCGATCGACTTCCGAATGGGAGAGCTGACAATTCGCGTCGATGCGACGCCCGAATATGGCATGGCGACGATCTGGGACGCCGATATTTTGATCTGGGCCGCCTCGCAGATCATCGCGGCGCGCAACGGCGGCCGTGATACCTCGCGTCTGATGCTGGCGACCCCGCGCGAAATCCTCACCTTCATCGACCGCGGAAAATCGGCGCGGGATTACCATCGCTTCCGTGCGGCCCTGGATCGCCTGCAGTCCACGACGATCGAGACCTCGATCCGCCAGCCGGCGGAACGATGGACGCGCCGCTTCTCCTGGATCAACGAGTGGAAAGAGCGGACCGACGCGAGCGGTCGCCCGCTTGGCGTCGAACTCGTTCTGACCGACTGGTTCTATCGCGCGGTACTCGACAACGACCTCGTGCTGTCGATCGACCGGGCGTATTTCGCGCTAACCGGCGGTCTCGAGCGCTGGCTCTATCGCATCGTGCGCAAGCACGGCGGGCGTCAGAAGGGCGGCTGGTCCTTCGAGCTCGACCATCTTCACCTCAAATCCGCCAGCCTGTCGCCGTTCAAACGCTTCGCCTTCGAATTGCGCGACATTGTCCGACGCCAGCCGCTGCCCGGCTATGCGCTGACGATCGCGCGCAATTCGCGCGGACGCGAGTGTTTGGTTTTCAAGCCGGCGGAGAGCGGCGCGCAGACAGAAATGCGTGTCGATCCCACAACGAAATCGCGCAGCCCAAAATCCATTCGCCACAAGCTTGTGAATAACCCTGTGGATAAGCTGTGAAAACGCGCGTGCTATCAGGAACTCGCGCCACGTGCCATCAGGAACCCTTGGCGCGTGCTATCGGGAACCAGAATCGCACACAACTCTCTCTATTAGAGCGCGAAACAGCGCGCCTAACTTATTCTAACAGTGAATCTAACTTTTTTGTATTTGCTGTCGATAAGGCGAAGGCCAAACGTTCCTGCCTCATGAAGCGAAGCCGGAAAGAGGAAGTTTCCCTTCGCTCTTCGGCCACGGATACCGTTGCAACGGCGCCGTTCTTCGCGAGCGAGCGCGGTTCCCGACAAATCAAAACTCGCCACAACGGAGACGCGTCATGAGCGCTCCGACCGAAGTCGAACTCTTCTACATGAAGGGCAAAATCGAACGATGGATTCGCTTCGGCAAACCGATCGCCGAGCGCACGCTCGATCGACGGCGGCGCATCGCGACTTTCGAAGCGGGCGCAATTTTCGCGTTCATGCGCTGGGCTTCGAACGGCCACGGGACCCTTGTTTCGCGCGTCGACATTCTACGCGCCTGCAACGCCGGCGAGGTCTGTTCGACGGTCCCCGGCGTCAGACCGGGCGCAGAAATTTTGCTGCGCGCCGTCGGCTGGGACAAGGTTCAACGGGTCTTGAGAGCGATCGACGCCGTCGAGGCGCTCGGCTTTGCGCCGCAGGAAATCTGTCCCGATCACTGGCGCCACATTCACAACCGATTGGCCGCCGGATTGTCGCCTCGCCCCTATTCGCGCGAGCGCCATCGCGCATGGCTGCTGCGCTCAACGATCGAAGTTCAATCATGAAAATTCTCACACTCATGCTCCTTTCCTGCGGCGCGCTCGCACTTACGTCCTTCGTTCCCCGCGAGCCGCTCGTCATCTGGAACGCGTCGGCCAGTGTCCCTGTCGGGCTCTATGCTGTGCGGCCGATCGGCGATCTGACCGTCACCGATCTTGTCGTCGCCCGTCCTCCAGAATCGCTCGCCGATTGGCTCGCCGAGCGTAGCTATCTCCCCAAGGGTGCGCTGCTCCTCAAACGGGTGGTGGGATTGCCGGGACAAAAAATTTGCCGAGACGGACTCTCCGTCTCCGTCGACGGCGTTATCGTGGCCGAGGCGCGCGAGCGTGATCACGCCGGTCGGCCGCTGCCCGTCTGGCGCGGATGCTTTGTTCTCCTTCCCGGCGAAGTCTTTCTCCTCAACTGGGACGAGCCGGCGTCGCTCGACGGACGCTATTTCGGCGCGTTCCCGATCCAAGCGATCATCGGACGCGCCGCGCCTCTCTGGACCAGGGAGGACGATTGATGATGGCTCGCCCGATCGCCTTTTTGTCGCGCGACGCGCATCACGCCTGTTGTAAGTCCGCAAGTCGCGCAGCAGCGATTGGCGCACTCCTTTGCGCTATGGCCGCTTCGCCGGCCCAATCCCAAGCGGTCGGCGTTCGCGCGGCGTCGAACGCTCGATCGTCGACAAATGTCGTCGCAAACGCCATCCAGGAAGCGTCTCGACGATTCCACGTCCCGGCCAATTGGATACGTGCCGTCATGCGCGCCGAAAGCGATGGCGACGACAAATCCGTCTCGAAAAAAGGCGCGATCGGCCTGATGCAGATCATGCCGAAGACATACGCTGAGCTACAGACCAAACTCGGTCTTGGTCCCGATCCCTTCGATCCGCGCGCCAATATTTTGGCCGGTGCGGCCTATCTCGCCGAGATGATCGAACACTATGGCGAGACGGGATTTCTCGCCGCCTATAACGCCGGTCCGCGGCGCTATGAAGAGCTTCTCCGACGTGGCCGGCCCTTGCCGGTAGAGACTACGGACTATGTCGCGCGACTGGCGCCCGAGTTGGGCTTCGCCGACAATCCGGCCGCACTAATTCCCGCGCCGTTCGACGCGCTCC
>JBFXJV010000188.1:0-6921 GCA_050174515.1 Methylocystis sp. | reverse complement strand
CGAGCAACGGCGGCGCGCGCGCGGTCGTGCATGGGGCCGGCCGCACCGACGCCGGCGTCCATGCGATCGGGCAGGTGGCGCATGTCGATCTCGCCCGCGACTGGCGCGCCGACCGGCTGCGCGACGCGATCAATGCGCATCTCAAACCCGATCCGATCGCGGTGCTGTCGGCGCGCGTGGTCGGAGACGATTTCGAGGCGCGCTTTTCCGCGGTCCGGCGACATTATCTCTATGTCATCGAAAATCGCCGCGCGCCGTTGGCGCTCGACCTCGGCCGAGCCTGGCATGTCAAGCGACTGCTCGAAGCGCAGGCGATGCATGACGCTGCGCAATCGCTCGTCGGCCGCCACGACTTCACCACCTTTCGCGCCGCCGAGTGCCAGGCGAATTCGCCGCTGCGGACGCTGGAGCGTCTCGATGTGCGCCGCGACGGCGAGCGCATCGAGATCGTCGCTTCGGCGCGCTCCTTCCTGCATCATCAGGTGCGCTCGATGGTCGGGTCGCTGGAACATGTCGGCAGCGGCAAGTGGCGCATCGAGGATCTGGCGCTGGCGCTTCACGCAAAAGACCGCGCGCGCTGCGGACAGGTCGCGCCGCCGCACGGTCTCTACCTTGTCGCTGTCGATTATTAGCGAGCGGCGACGCCCATTACCGCTTGTCGCTGGTTTCCGCGGCGCCGTCGGGCGAGCGCTTGCCGCCGTGTTTTGAAGCTGGCGGCTTCTTTGCTGGATATTTACGGGCGCCGGAGGGGTTCGCAGACCTTTCTTCCTTCGCGAGCGCGCCGTGAATGGGAAGGAAATTCGCGGACAACACCGCAGCCAAGACGCCGTTCACGCAGGGTCGCTGATTCATCACTTGATGGTTCCCTCAAAAATGAGAGCCCCCGCCGAATCGACCGGCCCGCCCCGCAGACATCAGGCGGTTCAACGATGATGAAGTTAGGTCGCCGCCACGCCTGCGCTGCGGCGATTTCATGACGCAATCCGCGCAATTCGCTCCAGGCCGATGAAAATGGTTAATCAAGTCTTAAGAAACACAGGCCCCGGTGATTAACGGTCGGCTGACTCATTTTCTTCCGGCTTGATCGCCTCGCTCGGCGAGGATTCGCTCTTGACCGGAAGAGTAGCGGGAAGTCTCGCGACCGGCCGCTGCGCGGTCGGAGTCTTCTCCTGCGCCAGCGCGCCGTGGAGAGGGATGATGCTCGCTGACAGGACTGCGGCGAGGATGCCGTTTACGCAGGGCCGACGATTGGTCATGTGTGCTCCCTCGACGTTGCGGCCCCGACTCAGCTGCCGCGGCGCGCATTGAGAGTCAAGAAAGTGGCGAGAAAGCGTCAAGATTAGATAGACGCTCGCCAGTCTGGATCAAGAGCCGCTGAACCAGTTGTAGCCCTTGTCCTCCCAGTAGCCGCCACGATAGTCGTTCGCCACGAAGATTTCATGAATGAATTTGGGATTCTTGAATCCAAGTTTTGTCGGAATTCGCAGGCGTAGCGGATAGCCGTATTTGGCGTTTGCGAAATCGAGCGCGAGCAGCGTTTGCGAATGCAGCGCGCTCGGCATGTCGATGCTCGAATAATATTTGTCGGCGCATTTGAATCCGACGTAGCGCGCCGTGAGATCGGCGCCGATTCGTTCGAGAAAATGCCGGAAGGCGACCCCGCGCCATTTGCCGATTGCGCTCCAGCCCTCGACGCAGACGAGGCGGGTGATCTGGCTCGACTGCGGCAGCGCGCGCAGTTCGGCGAGGCTCCAGGGCCGCTTGTCGGCGATCAGGCCCGAGAGCTGCAGCCGGTAGCTCTCGCCATCGATGCGAGGAACATCCTTTTCTTCGTAATAGGCGTTGAAGGGGAACGGCGTCGCGACGTCGGCTTCGGCATAGGTCGGCGCGAGCTTTGCTGGATCGAACAGCGCCGCCTGCATTTCGTCGTTGAAGCGCGAGATCGCGAAAAGTAGCCGATCGACGGCGTCATCGTCCTTTAGGGTGCAGCCAGACAGCAGGGACAGCGCCCCAAGCGACAGGCCTTGCTTCAGAAAGAGCCGGCGCTCGAGCCGCGCAATCTGCGGCCGAAAGGCCGAAAGAGGCGACCGCTTCATCGCGACGCCTCCGCGCGGCCGGTGAACATCGGCATGAGCACGCCTTTCACGCCGATGGCGAGGCCGATGTGGACGAAGAGAAAGGCGACAATCGCGGCCATGGCGAAGAAATGCACGCGCCGCGCCGCTTCATAACCGCCCATCAGCGCCGTCAGCTCTTGGAGCTGCACAGGCTTCCAGATGGCGAGGCCGGAGAGAATGGCGACGATCGCGGCAAGAATGACTCCGACATAGAGCAGGCGCTGCGCGGCGTTGTAGCGGCCCGGCGCATGGTCGAGCCGTCCCTGGCTCGCGTGAACGACATCGTCGAGCGCGCGCCGGAAGGAAATCGGCAGAAAGCGCCGTCGGAAATGACCTGAAACAATGCCGTAAGCGAGATAGGCCATGCCGTTGAGCGCCAGGAGCCACATGCCGGCGAAATGCCAGGCGAGCGCCCCGGCGAGCCAGCCGCCAAGCGTAAAACCCGGTGGAAATTCGAAGCCAAAGAGCGGCGAGGCGTTGTAGATCCGCCAGCCGCTCAGCGTCATGACGAAAATCGCGACGGCGTTCACCCAATGCGTCACCCGAATGAAGAGCGGGTGAATCGCAGGCGGCGTCCTTGCGCGGGCCGCATCAGCCATGGCGGCTTCTCCTCTTTACGCGCCAACATATGGCGTGCAGGGCCGAAAGCCCAGGGACGCGCCGGCGCGTTGACAGGTCGACCGCCTTCGCTCATGACGGCGAAGCTTTTATCACGCGGGAATATGGCGGCTCATGCGCGTCTTCGTGACCGGCACGGCCGGCTTCATCGGCTTTCATCTGGCGAAGCGACTGTTGGACGCCGGACATTTTGTCGACGGCTACGACGGCATGACGCCCTATTACGATCCCAATCTCAAAGAGGCGCGCCGCGCCATTCTGCTGCGGACCAACGGCTATCGCGACACGATCGCCATGCTTGAAGACATGGAGGCGCTGACCCGCGCCGCCGAGCAGGCGCCGCCGGACGTAATCATCCATCTCGCGGCGCAGGCCGGGGTGCGCTACTCGCTGCAAAATCCGCGCGCCTATGTCGACGCCAATCTCATCGGCGCCTTCAACGTCATGGAGATCGCGCGGCTCTTAAAGCCGCGCCATTTTCTGTTCGCTTCGACAAGCTCGGTCTATGGCGCCAGTCCCACCGTGCCTTTTCACGAGAGCGATCGGACCGATTTCCCTCTCACCCTTTACGCCGCGACGAAGAAGGCCGGCGAAGCCATGGCGCATTCCTACGCGCATCTGTGGTCGATCCCGACGACGATGTTTCGCTTCTTCACTGTTTACGGTCCCTGGGGTCGACCCGACATGGCGCCGCTGAAATTCGTCGACGCGATCGAGAATGACCGCGTTATCGACATCTATAATCACGGCGACATGTCGCGCGACTTCACCTATGTGTCGGATTTGGTCGAAAGCGTCATTCGCCTGATCGATTGCGTTCCGGAGCGGGACTCAGGCGACGACAGCGTTTCGCCGGTTGCGCCCTATCGCATCGTCAATATCGGCCGCGGCGCGCCGGTGAAGCTTCTCGACTTTATCGACACGCTCGAAAGAGCGCTCGGCAAAAAGGCGAAGCGCAATTATCTCGACATGCAGCCGGGGGACGTGCCGCGCACTTTCGCCAGCGCCGATTTGCTCGAGCGACTGACCGGCTATCGGCCGCATACATCGATCGATGAAGGCGTCGCGGCGCTCGTCGAGTGGTATCGCGACTATCGCCGCGCTCATGGCGAACTGGCGTATTGACTGCGCTCTGTTCGGCTCCAGTCGCACGCCGCACTGCCGGTCGCTTATAACGTCAGGAAATTTGCCCAAGCCTCTCCGGGCCGCTGTCCTCATCACGCCGCCGCGTCGCCTGTCAGATTGGCGTCCCTCTAGCGGGAGGGAGCGCATCATGTCGCAATTTATGTTCAACGACGGCAATATTTCGTGGAAACGCCTCGACGGAATCGATCATTTGCTCTTTTCTGTGCTGGATATCGACGATCGAAATGTCATCCATGCGCTGTTCAAGTTTTCGGCGAACCAGCGGATCGTGCTTCACCGACACTGCGCGCTCAACAAGACCTTCGTCATTCAGGGAGAACATCGGCTCTATCGCGCGAATGGCGAACTCAAGGAAGTCAGGCCGACGGGCAGTTACACCGTCAGCCCTCCCGCGGATGAGCCTCACAAAGAAGGCGGCGGCGATCAGGACGTCGTCGTGCTGTTCGCCATTTATGACCGGGAAGGCCCGCTCTATGAGATTCTCGACGACAATTCGAATATTGTCGCGACGCTCTCGATCGATGATTTCGTGCGTTTCTATGATCGGAAAAATTAGGCTCCTAGATCACGCTGCATTCAGGCGGACTCGCCTGAACGCAGATAAACTGACCGGTTCTAATAATTTAGTGCGCGCTTTATGCGAAAAGCCAGTTTCCACTTTTTCGCAGCGCGCTCTAGGGGCGCTCTACGAGAGCCACGCCGGCACATGATCTTGCGCAATCAGCGCGGCGATGCTCGGGCGGGGACGGATGACCGCGAAGCGGTCGCCGTCGACCAAAACCTCGGGAACAAGCGGCCTTGTGTTGTAAGTGCCGGACTGCACCGCGCCATAGGCGCCCGCCGTCAGCACGCAGAGCAATTCGCCGGCGCGCGGCTCGATCATCTCGCGTCCATGCGCGAGATAGTCGCCAGTCTCGCACACCGGTCCGACGACGTCGGCGACGATCTTTTGCCGATCCGCGCGGTCAAGCACCGGGATGATGTCGTGCCAGGCGTCGTAGAGTGTTGGGCGGACGAGATCATTCATGCCGGCGTCGACGATGACGAAGGTCTTGGCGTCGCCATGCTTCACATAGATGACGCGCGTGACGAGTATGCCGGCGTTGCCAACGATGAGCCGTCCCGGCTCAAGCGCCAGCCTGCAGCTAAGACCGCCGAAATGCCGGCGCACGATCTCGGCGTATTTCTCGGGATGGTAGGACTGCGGATCGTCGCCCTCGTGATAGGGAATGCCTAAGCCGCCGCCGAGGTCGACATGTGAAATCGCATGGCCGTCGGCGCGCAGGTCGCGCACGAGTTCGGCGAGCAGCGAAAAGGCTTCGTCGAAAGGCGCGAGATCAGTGAGCTGGGATCCGATATGCATGTCGGCGCCGGCGATCTCGATTCCCTTGAGCTTCGCCGCGAAGGCATAAACTTCCCGCGCGCGCGACAGCGGCACGCCGAATTTGTTTTCGGCGAGGCCGGTGGAAATCTTCTTATGGGTGCGCGCGTCGACGTCCGGATTGACCCGCAGCGACACGCGGGCAGGGCGCCCCAGCGCGACCGCCGCCTGCGACAGGGCTTCGAGCTCCGGTTCCGATTCGACGTTGAAACAGAAGATGCCAGCGCGAAGCGCCGCCGCAATCTCCTCCGCGGTCTTGCCGACGCCGGAAAAGGTGATTTTTTCCGGCGCCACGCCGGCGGCGAGCGCGCGCGCCAGCTCGCCGCCGGAAACTACATCCATGCCGGCGCCCTCCTTTGCGAGAAGGCGCAGCACGGCCTGATTTGAATTGGCCTTCACCGCGTAGCAGACCAGCGCGTCGAGACCCGCGAAGGCTTGCGAAAACACCCGGTAGTGGCGCCGGATGGTCGCTGCCGAATAGCAGTAGAAGGGAGTGCCCACCTCTTCGGCGAGCTTGGCCACGGCGATCTCCTCAGCGTGGAGCGCGCCGTTCCGGTAGGCGAAGAGATGCATCGGCTTAAAGCAGCGGGTCGAGCGGGAAAGGATATTGATCTGGCGGTCGATTGCCGATGGTGCCGGGAATTGGCGGCGCCGGGGCGTTCTCCGGCGGAGGCGCCCCATGCGCCGCAGCTCTGGCTCGCGCGGCTTCGGCTTCAGACCGAAGGATCGCGCCGAGCGCCTGGGTCTCGGGCGGAAGCTCCAATGGGCCGCGCCGGCCGCATGCGCCGAGGCTCGCGGCGACGAGCGCCAGCGCAAGAGCCGCCGCGGCGCGGCGGGTGAGGAGCGGCAATCGAGGCGTCACAGCGATTCGTCCCAAGGGAGTGCCGGCGCACTATAGCGATGAAGCGAAAAAAGGCGAGGGCGCCGGCGCGAAGCGCCGAGCTGCTCTTTCGCGCGGGGAGGCCTCTGCTTGCGATCGATTCCGACTCCGCGACACCCGCGCCGGTCAGGCGACATCCTCATAACTTGCTTAAGGAGTCGTTTATCGATCCCCGCCGCTTCGGGACGCAACGCGCCGGGAAGCGGCTGAAGCGGTCGGCTGGGGAGATCGACTTGGTCCGAGCCGCATTAACCGAAAAAGCACCAAAATCCGGGCTATTCATCGGTTCGCCTTTACGATTGGGCGTCGCCGTGGTTAGGTCGGGCATGGCCATTGTTCTACGTTTATTCGCCATCCTCGCCGCGGTTGTGCTTTTGACGACCCTTCCCGTGGACGCAGCGGTGCGCATCCGAATCGACCTTGCCGCGCAAAGGCTCGAGGCGGTCACGCCGCAGGGCGAGACCGTGACGTGGAAAATCTCGAGCGGTCGCCGAGGCTACGAAACGCCCACGGGACATTACGGCGTCATGCGCATGGAGGCCGATCATCATTCCGACGAATATGATCAGGCGCCGATGCCCTACTCCATCTTCTTTTCCCCGCGTGGCCTCGCCATCCATGGCAGCTACGAGCGCGGTCTGGGGCGTCCGCTCTCCCATGGCTGCGTCCGGCTCGCGGTCCCCAACGCGCGCCAGCTATTCCAATGGGTGGAGAAACATGGGGCGACGATCGAAATCACCGGCGGCGCCGGCGGGGGTCGGGCGATCGCCCGTGAAGCG
>JBFXJV010000187.1:0-6926 GCA_050174515.1 Methylocystis sp. | reverse complement strand
GGTGTCGTGGCATGGACTGCCTAGACGCAAGAATGACGTCATGCCCTTCGTCTACGGCCTGCATATGTATCTCGCGATGAGCGGGATCGGCGATTGGATACTGGGCTTCGTAGCGCTCACTTGGACGCTCGATTGTTTTGTCGGCTTCTATCTGACGCTGCCGGCGGGCGGGGAGCGTTCGCGCAAGAGCTTCCTGGCGCGCTGGAGGCCGTCGTGGCTGGTAAAATTCAAGAGCTCCTTCTATCGCGTCAATTTCGATCTGCATCGCGCCGCTGGCCTGTGGCTCTGGGCGATGCTTCTTGTCTACGCCTGGTCGAGCGTGTTTTTCACCTTCCCGAACTTCTACACGCGCGCGACGCAGCTCGTTCTCGATTACGAGACGCCAGTCTGGGCGCAGGAGAGAGCGCCGCAGACCGATGGGCGCGCGCCGATGGAATGGGAAGACGCGCAAGCGACCGGCAAACGGCTTATGGCCGAGCAGGCGCGCCAGCACGGCTTTGCGATCGAACGCCCTCTGGCGCTCTATCATCTTCGTGACAAGGAGCTTTACGAATATCGCGTGCGCTCGTCGCGCGACATTGGCGACAAGGCGGGTTCGACCTCGATCCTGTTCGATTCACGCTCCGGTGAACTGAAGACCCTCAGCCTGCCGACAGGGCATCGCAGCGGAACGACGCTGACCACCTGGCTCGTCGAGCTGCACATGGCCAATCTCTTCGGCCTTCCCTACCGCATCTTCGTCTGCCTTCTCGGCCTGGTCATCGCGATGCTTTCCGTGACAGGCGTCTACATCTGGTGGAAGAAGCGCGCGGCGCGAGTCGCGCATGTTCGGCGGGCGGCGCCACGGCCGATGTCGGCGAAGCGACCACCCGCGCGATTTTGATCTGGATGCGTCGTTGATTTTGATGGAGCGAGAAATGGATTTTGATAACGCAAAGACTGGAAGTCTCGTCCAAAATCTGCGTCGCGCGCTACCTCTGTCGGCGCATCCGCGCCCGGCGCTCATCGCCTTTCTGCGCGAACGCGGGGTTGTCACGCGCGGCGCGCCGCGGCTTGCCGTCCTCGACGTCTTCGACGCCGGCGGCGCGGCCGGACTCATGTGCCGCTTCGCCATCGCCGGGGTTGACGCTTCGAGCTTCGTCGCGCCGCTCGAGCAGGTCGCGTTCGAGCGCAGACATCCGACGCGTCCGCGCCTCCTGCGCCGGCGGCGGGCGCCGCCTTCCGGCGCGGCATGAGGGCGACGCTGATCGGTATCATGTGTTTATGCGTCGCCGCCACGCAGGCGCGCGCCGAGGATGTGCAGGAAAACGAACGCAAGGAGAAGCCGCAAAACGCAGGCAAGCTGCGCGGCAAGGACGAGGCCGGCGACAGGAAGCAGAGCAGGGAGCGGAACATGGCGCGCAGCCAAATCGAACGGCGCGGCGCCGCGGCTCCCAATGCACAGACGCTGGGGCGCGATCAGAGCGGCGTCTATGTCAACGCGCCGGCGACCAACTCGGCCTATTCGCCAAGCTTCGTCATGCGCGGCTTTCCGGCAGGCGTCACGCTCTTCGACGGCGCCTCGCATGGCTTCACCGCCCAGGACGTCGATCTCTCCACCGTCGATCACGTCGAGTTCTTCAAAGGTCCGAGCGCGATGCTGTTCGGCAAGGCGCTCGGCGGCTATGGCGGCGCCGCCAATTACATCCGAAAGGTCCCGACGCAGGAGAGTTTTGCGCGCGCCGTTTCGACCCTCGCCAGTTTCGCCGTGCGACGCCTCACTGTCGACGTCAATAGGCCGCTCAATGATGACAAGAGCCTGCTGTTTCGCTTCACCGGCTCGGCGCAGACGCTCGGCAGTTTCGTCGACTTCGTGCGCACCCGCAGTTTCGACGTCGCGCCGATGCTCGCCTTCACCGCCGACAATGGCGATCGCGTCAGCCTGCGCGCCGAGCACAATGGCGGAAGGCTCGTCTACCGCGACGGCGTGCCGGCCGATCCGGTCTTTCTGCACATCCCGCGCGAGTTCTATGCCGGCCTTCCCGCCAATGAGCATGAGACGCCGTTTTTCGACGATGTCACGCTGAGCTATGAGCACGCCTTCAACACGGATTGGAAGGTCGCCGCGGTCGTCGATTATTTCCTCTCCGCGAATCGCTGGGGCTGGTTCACCGGTTGGGGCTATGACGGTTTTCAATCCGTCGTCTTCGGCAATCCGGTCCGCGCCCGCACCGCCAACCGCAGCTTCGACGCGCAATTGCGCCTGAACGGGCGCTTCGACACGGGCTTTCTCTCCCACACCGTCTTTCTCGGCCTCGAACATTGGGACTATTATTTCGGCTACAACAATGACGTCGCCCGCTATGAAGCGGCGCCGCTCAATTTGTTCTTTCCGGCTTATTCGCCGGGCGTCAGCTACGCGGGAGCCTTCTGGTCGAATGGCGTCGCGCGGGCGATCAGCCGCTCCGTCTATGGCCAGGACCTCATCGATCTCAATGAGAACTGGCGCATTCTGATCGGCGGCCGCTACGATCTTCTCGCCCAGCGCGAGCGCGTCTTCGATCCCTTCGGCGCGCTGACCGGCGAGCCGACTTCGAGTCTCAGCAAAGGGACCAAGGGCTATTTTTCGCCACGCGCCGGCATTCTCTACCGGCCGGACGAGGAGACGCAGTTCTTCGCCGCCTATGGCAAATCGCTCATCCCCAATACCGGCGTGCGCATCCAAAGCGGCGAAGCGCCGCCGCCTCAGCAGGACACGCAATATGAGCTGGGCTTCAGACGCGAATTCCTGGACCGCAAGATGAGCTTCGAGGTCGGGCTCTTCGACGTTACCCGCGACAATGTCGCGATCCCCAATCCGGCCAATCCGAGCGGTTTCTATTCGGTCGTCACCGGCCAGCAGCACAGCCACGGAATCGAGGTCAATCTCGGCGGCGAGATACTCCCAAACCTTAAAATCAACGCCGTCGCCACCTTCCTGCACGCGCTCGTCTCGAAGGACGACAATATCCCCTCGCAGCAGGGCAGCGATCTCCTGGGCGCGCCGCGGCGCGTCTATAATTTCAACGCCAATTACGCCTTCGACACGGGCGGGTTGAAGGGACTCGAACTCGGCGTCAGCTATTATTACGCCAGCCGCGCCCAGGCGACGCTGCCCAACACCTATGGCTTCGTTCTCGCGCCCCAGCAGATGCTCGGCGCGACGCTCGCCTATAGCTTCAACGACAATCTCAAGCTCGAAATCAACGCCGCCAATCTCACCAACCAATCAAACTGGACGTCAAACGGCGCCCTCTACCACGGTGAACCAAGGACACTCGCCGCAAGCCTCACATGTAAATATTGATGAGGTAAGTGCTGATAGCTTTCGACATTCGTGCATGGCGTGAGCAAGACATACCGAGCAAGGGCCATTCGGCAGCCGAAAGACGTCTCCTCTCCTGCTTCGGTCTGTGCATCGGAGGGTGGCTAGGCGGCAATGGGATGCACGTCAGGCTATCGTTGCGCTTTCGGGGTTTTGGCGATTGAAGATCGCTTGAGGTTTCCCAGGCGGAATCAGGCATGATTCATAGGACTCCGACTGAGTCGGAGATCGGATTCCATGTCGACACGGATGGACGAGGAAGACTGGGCGCATACGCTCGCGGCGTATCGGGCCTGCCTTCCGCGTCGCGGACGCAAAGGCGAAGACGATCGCCGCTTCCTCGAAGCGCTTCATTTCTTCACGGTCGAAAACGTAAGATGACGCGCGCTGCCGGTGCGGTTCGTGCGCTGGAACAGCGTATGGAAACATTTCGACCGCTTGAGCAAGGCCGGCGTATTCGAGGCCTACTTCGATACGCTTGCCTCCATGAGTTTGTCGGCGCATCTGATCCAGATGTTCGATTCGACCATCGTGCGCGCGCTCGTATCGGCCGCAGGCGCCAAAGGGGCAAGAAGCGCAGGCGCTCGGGCGTTCGCGCGGCGGCTTCACCACGAATATCCGCGCCAAATCAGACGCATCGGGCGACATTGTCGCTTTCGATCTGACCGGCGGCGAAGCTGTCGAAGCCCGGCATTTCGAAGCGCTGCTTGACATCGGCCAGGACATTCAGCCGCGCGCCGCTATCTGTGACAAGGGCTACGCCGGTAAGGCCAACGGCATGGCGGCGAGCGCGCGCGGCATCGCCCCGGTCATCCCGCACAAGGCCAATGAGAAAGACAAACCGACGTTTTTCGCTGCTGCGCCAGCTCGACCAGAGTCTTCACCCCCTTAATGGCGGCCAAAGCCACCTTCGCCTTGAAGACAGGAGAATGTGTCCGGCGACCCTTCTTCGTCTTCGACTGCTCCTGATTCGCGGCGAGAATCCTCGCCGCTGTCAGGCAGTAAATCCACTTAGCCCACTGTCCGAATTTCCGGGGCCGGCTCTCCACGAACCTTATTCGGCGTGCTGCGCCTATTGCTCAAGCCACTGATAGGCGACGAGTGATTTGCCGCATGGAAGCGTGCAGCTATGGCAGTGTCTCTCCAGCCGCGAAACCTTGCCCTTGCGCACCCAGTGCTCAAGCATCGCGCGCGCGGTCTCCGGAGAGACGCTGAACTTGGCGGCGACATCGCCGACGCTCACCCAGCCGCACGACGCCAGATAGTTTTTAAGCTCCAAGAGCATCAGGCTTTCGCGCCGAGGTCGCTTGGAACACGAGTCCTCAGACGCGCGCCAATATAGATGCTGACGGCGGCCAGAACGATGAAGTAGCTCACCACGCCGACGATCCATGCGCCCGACCAGAGCGGATGTGATGCGAAGGTCCCGATTTGATAAAACAGCACAGCCGCGCCGTAACCGAGACTGACGGTCCAAAACACCATGAAGCCTGTCCACCGCTGGCCCGTCTCGCGAGCGGTCGCCGCTGTCGTGGCGATACAGGGATAGCATAAGAGCAAAATCAGATAGGCCAGCGCGCCGACTTTGCCGTCAAACTTGGTCGCCAAGGCAGGGACGAGACCGGCGCTTGCTCCATGTAGCCGCACCGGCTTGTCCAACCCCACCAGCGCTTTGAGATTTTGCGGAATAGTCATAGCCGCCCGGTTCAGCCTTTCCAGAAGATTAAAGCCTTGTCCCTCCTTGGCTGGCGCGCGTTCCGGGCCCATGCCGGATCGGCCGCCGGGCTGAGCGTGACGCTCCAGCGCTTGGCCGGCGCGCTCGGCGCTCGCTGCCGGCGCTGACGGGGGCGCGGCAGGCGGCATGTGTTGCATCATCGTTGGTTCTTGCTTTTCGACAGATGCGGCCTCAGCAGGCCGCTCCGCTGCAGTCGACGAAACACGCGCAGCCGCTGACTGTGCTTGCTCGGCGGCGATGGCGGCGCGCGCTTTCGCCTGCGCCTCGGCTACGCTCGCCAAGCTCATGGGATCAAGCCGCGCCATGCGCTTGCGGATGATCTTTGCGCGGACGCCCTTGAGGCTGCGCGCAAGCAGATGCGCTCCGCCCTGAGGATCGACCAAAACAAGTTCGCGCCGGCCGCCTCGGGCAAGACTCCATCCCGCCTCGGCGACGGCGGCCGCGAACGCCTGCGCCGTGGCCGTGCGTCGCCATAAGGAGGTGATCAGCGATTTCGTTTCCGCCTCGCTCACCACGTCAGCGTGGACCTGCTCGACCTCGCGGCGCGGCGCATTGACCGGTTGCTCTACGGCGCCTGGCTGGGCGGTTACCGTTGGATTGGCGTCGGCCCCTCCGGCTTGTTGACGACCGTGGCCTTGGGCCCGGCCTGAACTTTCGGCGCTAGCCGGCTTTCCATCCTCCGACTTGGCGGCCTCGTCGCCGCTCGTCGTGGTCTCGGCGTTCAGCCTGGGGGCTGCGGCGAGAGGTTCCGGTTCGGCCGCTTTCGGCTCCGGCGGACTCACGCTTGCCGCAGGGCTGCCGTGCGTCGTTTCTGCAGGAGGCGTGGCTTCCTTCGGCGGCTCCGTCGCCGCCGGCGCCATATGTCGGTCCTGCTCCATGTAGATTGAGCTGAGCGTGGTCACGGTCACCACTTTGTGCAACGCCCCGGTGATGAGCGCCACGGTGGCTGGCCAATTGTCTTCGCGAACGCCCATCGGGGTCAGGACCGGCGTGATCGCGCGTCCTCCCGCAGCCAGCATTGATTGATCGACCGGCCCTTTGTTGAAGGAGCCGTCCGTCCCCCATGCGCCCAGTATTTTCACGAGAAACACCAGGGGGATGATGAACTTGCCCACGCGGAAGATAAACATCTTCAGGCGGATCCAGGCGTTGATCAGCACGTTGCCGAGCTTGGGCCAGTGGTAGGACGGCAGCACCAGCACATGCAACGAACGCTCTTCCGGCAACAGGCTGAACTTCATCAGCAGAGAGGTGAGCATCGCGAAGACGATGCCGAGCAGATAAAAGCCGAAGATCACATATTGGCCGTGCTCCGGAAAGAAGGCGGCGGCGAAGACGGTGTATACTGCGAGCCGCCCGCCGCAGCTCATAAACGGACTCATCAGCACCGCCACGATCCGATCCCGCGGACGCTCCATCGTGCGCGTCGCCATGATGGCGGGCACATTGCACCCGAACCCCACCACCATCGGGATGAAGGCGTTTCCCGGCAGGCCGAAGGACTTCATGAGGCGATCCATGACGAAATTGGCGCGCGCCATGTAGCCTGACTCTTCGAGCATCGACACGAAAAGATAAAGGAAGCCGATAACGGGAATGAAGGTCAGGACTTGGAGGAGGCCATTGCCGAGCCCGTCCGCCAGCAGGGCCGTGAGCCATTCAGGGGCGCTGATCGACCTGAGGAGATATTTGGGGCCGTCGATGAAAAGAGTTTCGGAAGCAATCCAGAATGAAGGCCTGAACACACGGCTGAGCTGAATGGTGAGAAAGACCAGGCAGTACATAACCGCGAGAAAAATCGGAATGCCGAGAAAACGGTTGAGCGCCACGCGATCGATGCGGTCAGAC
>JBFXJV010000186.1:0-6943 GCA_050174515.1 Methylocystis sp. | reverse complement strand
CCCGCCGCGCGATGCAAGGCGCAAGGGCCGCCGCTCATTCCTTGCTCGGATGTTCGGAGAAAATCGGATCGGCGTAACGCTCATCCTCGGCATCGCCGCCGTCGCGGCGATCGGCGTGCCGATGAACGCGCTGTTTCTCCAGGAAGGAAGACATCCGGCGCCGCTCTTTCCGGTCCATTCCTCGAAGAATGCCGTCATGGTCGCGCCGAGGCCGCCGGCGCGGCCCGCCGCGATCGAAGCTGCGCGAACTGAACGAGAGGCTGGCGCTCAGCCGCGGCCCGCGCCCAGAGACCTCATCGCCAGCAAGCTCGACAATCTCGGCTCCAAAACGCTCGAAACCCGCAAGACCGAGCCGGCGAAGACCGATTTGACGCGTACGGCGGCCAAGACGCGCGACGCCATCGGCCAGTTGATTCTCAGCAGAGCGCCGCCGGCCGCAGGCGCGGACAAGGCCGCAAAGGCGCCAAGCCCCGAGAAGGCCGATAGGGCGCCAAGCGCCGAAAAGGCAGATAGGCCGACAAGCCCGGAAAAAACCGCGTCGGTCGACAGACGCGTCCTTTATGCGCAGCGTGCGCTCTTGAGGCTTGGCTATGTGGTGCGCGCCGACGGCGTTCTCAACGCCGCGACGCGCCGCACTTTGGAGAAATTCGAACGCGACGCCGGCCTTCCGGCCAAAGGCAAAATTACGCCTCTGCTTCTCAAACAGCTTGCGAAGCTTTCCGGTTTGCCGCACCCATAACCGCCAGGGGTTCGACAATGGCGGCAAGCGAGCGCTAATTTGCGCGCCATGCGCCTGAGGTCCGACATATTCGTCGCCGCGCTGATCCGTCGCGCGGAGACGCAAGGCGCCGTCGCCATGTTGCGCCGACGCGGCGCCGCCGAAGCTGGCGCGATCTTCGTCAAGCTCGATCGGCTGGACGGACGCGCCGCGGTCTATGGCCCCGCCCCGCAAACGGAAGAACTGCCGATCGGAGTCGATCGGCTATTCGCGCGGGTCCATGCGGACGACTGGCTTGATCCGATGGCGGCCGAGGAGCGGCTCAAGCGCGAGATCATGTTCGACCCCGACCTCTGGATCGTCGAAATTGAGGATCGCGAAGGCCGCGTATTCGTCGACCTCGCCGCATAGAGCGCCATGCGCTCGTGCGATTACGCATTTAAGCGGACTGATCAAGTTTGCGCGACGGCCGCGGCAAGGATGGCGTCGTCGCCGCGCGCCGCCACGTCGGCCCGCTGGAATCATCCCGCATCTGGCGGCGGGAAATCTCCCCTTCCGATCGCGCGGCGCCGGTTATTGCGCCGACGATCCGCGCCGCCGCGCGCTGCGGCGTCGACCGAATCAGACCGACCAAGGCGCGCACGACGTCGCTATTGCGCCCGCTGTCCGGAAACACGGAAAAAAGGATTCGCGTCGCGGATTCCAGTGGAACGCCGATCGCATTGAGCGCGAGCGCGAACGCCTCGCCGAGATGATCGGCGACGATCGCTCGGGCGCGATCCTTGCGGCACTCGAGCGCTTCGGAAAGGAGCGCGGCGATGACGCCGCGATCGTGACGGTGCGCCGCCTCTTCCAGTTTCGCGACGAAGTCGGCGTCGGCGCGAAGCGGCGCCTCGGTCGCGCCGTTCGCCAATGTCTTGCGACAGGCGCCGAGCGTGATGGCGATGCGCTCGAGGCGGGTCGCCGCGAGAAAAAGCGGCTCCGGATCAAGATCGAGATCGTCGCGGTCGAGCAGCATGCGCGCGAGCGCCAGATCGTCTCGCGCCGCCATGATGAGCGCGCGCCTCGACGCCGGGTCAAAATGCGCGGACAGATTGCCGGCGAGCGCGCGAAGCGCCTCGCTCTCGCTGCGCGAGGCGAGCGCCAGCATCGTCTCCCGATCGAGATCGCGCCGACGAGCGATGGCCGCCGCGAATTGCGAGGGCCCGCGCTCGGCGGTCGTAATCATGTCGCGACGCGGCAGGTCGGGCGCGAATTGAAAAGCGAGCGCGGCTGCGGCGCCGCCCTTGTCGAGCAGACGGCTGAAAATCGAGGAAGGCGTTTCGCGATGGAAGCAGAGCGGCAGCGCCGCGCGCGCCGCCGTTTCAGAGTCGACAATGTCGATAAGGCCGAGCGCGAGCTTTTCGAATTGCTCGATGTCGGCGGCCGGATGCATCGATCGCTCGACAAACTGGTCGACGGTCGCGCGAAGCAGCGACGCATCAACGATTTGACGCTGTTTATCGGCGTCCATTACACCATCACCGCTCGAACCCGTACGCTACTTGCAGAAAATTTAGCATCCGGTCGTTGACGGAACATTAACCCTCGCCAATTCCTAATCGGCTGGAAGGCTGATTCATCGTCCGCGAAAGAAACTTTGGAGGTTTCGCCATGGGGAAGGTCATCGCCTTCCAGCCCCGCGCCCGAGCGGCGCCGCCGCGCGAAGGCGACTTGCAGCGTGACGCCGAGATTCTATTCTTTCTGGGCGTGCGTTACGAGCGGATGGACGACGCGTTCTACGACCAAAAGCGGCTGTCGGAACCAGACTCCTGCGGCGCGCCCTCGACCCGTAGCAAGCGCCGGCGCCGCGCCCGCGCCTGATTCAGTCGGCAAGAACCAGCGCCCAATAGACCTTGTATTTCGCGCCAGGCGCGTAAGCGGTTGCGATGCCCATGCGTTTCACGCGCCTATCCAGCATGCGCGCATTATGCGGCGCCGAATCGCGCCAACCCGAAAAGGCTTCCGCCAGCGTGCGATAGCCCGCGGATACATTCTCCACCGCCGCCGGCGTTTGAACGCCTGCGCCAGCGAGACGGTCGCCGAGTTCGCCGCGCGCCGCAAGATCGCCGCTTCGCGCCATGTCCCGCGCCTGCGCCTCGGCGACGCGCTGCAAACTCTCGTCGAGCGTCAGGACGCCAAGCCCGCTGTTACGCCGATAGAGCGAGATCATGTCGCGCGCCGCGACAGGGTCAACGCGCGCGCCGGCGGCCGCCAGTGAGCGATACATCGTCGGCTCCGGCCCTGCCGCCGGACTCGCCGGCTCGGGCGCGGCGTTGCAGCCGGCGAGCATGCCGAACGCCAAAAGAACAGCGACGCGGGGAGATGGCGACAGAGACATCATGCGCATCTCGCTCCCCATTCTTTGAGAAACAATGAACGCCCAAAAATTACTTCGCCGGCGCCGGTTCAGAAGCGCTGGCGGTCTCCTTTTTGGCGCCGGATCGTTCGGGTCGCACGTCTTCGCTCATAGCGCCCGTTAGCTCAGCTTCGACCGCGAGAGCGCTCGCAGCGGTCGCGGCGGCAAGCTCTTCGAATTGCGGCATGTGGACGATCGTCTGCGTCGCCGCCGCAGCCAGGCCAATCGAAATTCCGGCCTCGTTGAGGCGCTGGTATAGATCGAAGTGCAGATCGCTGCGCACGCGAACGGATTGCTCGACATCCTCGACATAGCACCACAGTTCAAACTTTAGAGCATTCGCCTCCATGCCAAGAAACATCACCTGCGGCGTGGGAATCCGCAAAACTCCTTCCTGCGCGCGCGCTGTCGCAAGAAGAATGTCGCGCAATTTTTCCGGATCGACGCCGGCATGGGGCGAGATAGCGATCTTGATGCGGCCGATCTTATCGCCGCGCACCCAATTCTTCACGACGCCAGTGACCAGATTCGAATTCGGCACGATCATCGTCGCGCGATCAAAGGTCTCGATCTCGGTTGAACGGACATTGATGCGTTTGACATAGCCCTGCTCGTCGCCGATCACGACCCAGTCGCCGACCCGGATGGCGCGCTCCCAGAGCAGGATCAGCCCGGAGACGAAATTGTTGACGATCGACTGAAGGCCGAAGCCGATGCCGACAGAAAGCGCGCCGGCGACGATCGCGAGCTTTTCGAAACCGAGACCGACATAGGACAGGGCAAGCGCCGCGGCGAGAATGAACCCGGCGTAGCCAAGCGTCGCGCTGATCGAATTGCGCAACCCGAGATCGAGTCGGGTCAGCGGCAAGAACCGCGTGTCGAGCCAGCGCCGAAACCCCTGAATTGCCGCAAGCGCTGCGGCGAAAAGCAGTATCGCCACAAGGGCGATCGAAGGAGAGATGGTGACGTCGCCGATCTTGAAGGAAAAGAACGCGGAACGAATATTTCCCAGGAAATCGCCTGACTCGAAGCCGAGCGGCGCTATCGCCGCCAGCGCCGCCGCCAGGAAACAGAGCAGCGTGACAACGCCGGACAGCAGCACGGCAAGCGGCGCGAGTTGCCCGCGGCGGACGCCAAGACTGCTCATTAAATTGCGGCCAAGGAAACTTGTCGGCTCGAGCGCGGCCTCGACGCCGCCGCGCGCGAGCGTGACGACGACATAGAGAATCGCCAGAACCGCCGCAGTCCATCCGATCTGCAGAACGACGAAATTAGCGAAGGTGACGTAGCCGGCGCCGCAGGTTCCGACGAGCACGAGCGCCAGAAGAGCCCCAAAAAAGCGTGTGGCGCTCATCCAGTCGCGGCCTTCGGCGGTCCTAACAACGGCGCCGTCTTCGACTTCGGCGCGGCTCGGCAGATCAAAAAGCGCGATGACGAGGAGTCCCGCAACGATCATCACGCCGACGCCGCGCGTCACGATGACGAGAGAAAGTCCGGCCTGCACGGATTCTTCCAGTTGTTCCAGGAATCGCGTCGCGGAAAGAGTCAGCGCGGCTAGCAAGACGAGCTTTGTGAGGTGTCTGGCAAGCCGATCGCCAGGATCAATGAGCCGCCATTTGGGATGCGATGGAGCAAGAACCGCCCGCGCGATGGCGTAGGCGAAGGCGACGCGCGCAACGCCTTCGACGATGCGCAGCCAAATCGGTTCGAGCGCGGCGTCGATGAGATCGAAGGCGTCGAGGGCGACGCTCAGAGCGCCGATCGCCGCGATCGGCGCCGCCACGATGACGAGCGCGGCCCATGCGGCGGCGGCCGCCTTGCGGAAGGGCGTGGGATCAGGCTCGTCGTCCGACCGCCGGGCGACGCGACGCGATGCGAAAAGCGCCAGGGCGAAGCCAACCGCGATCAGAAGAAAAATGGCGAAAAACGACGTGCGTTTGCCGCTGTTGACTCGATCCAGGACATTGGCCGCTCGGCCGGAAAGAAAGCTTGCCGAGTCGCTGATGATTTCCGGCGCGCCGTCCAGCGCGGCGCGCCACAGAGAAGGAGAGAACAGGCCGCTCGTTTGCAGAAACAGATTCTTCGCGAAGAGATTGCGCTGGCGGGCGACAATCGTCGCGGCGACCTGCCGCGCCTCGAGCAACATCGCGCGCGCCCGTTTCAAAGTCGCATCGATTGCGTCATAGAGGCGACGCTGGTCGTCGAGTTCCTCATTGGCGCTGACGCGCGCCGCCGCGTCAGGAGATTTGGGTTCGTTCGACCTCGCCTCCGGCGCCGTCGGCGGCGGGTCTCGTCCCGGCTGCGGCTTCTCGACGCCGTTCTTGGCCTTCGCCGCGGGCTTTGCCGGCGTTTTGGGCTCCTCAGGCTTTTCAGACGCCTTCGGAGCCTCCTTTGGCGGCTCCTGTGGCTTTGCGGCTGCAGGCGCGAGCTCCTTCAAACGCGCTTCGACCGCCACGAGATGCGGCGTCAGCTTCTCGATCGCTTCTTCCAGCTCGTGCGGCAGCGGTTCGATGCGCGCACGCAGATTGCGTAGCGTGACGTCGGAAAGATTGGGTTGCTCTAACGCCTTCTGAACTTCGTCCAGCGTGTCGCGCGCATGATCGAGGCGCGTGTTGAAATGCTCAATCGAGGCCGGCGCTTCATCAGCGCGCGGTCCCGGCGCGGCGAATGTCGCAATCAGGATGGCGATCAGGAGCGTCAGTTTGCGCACATGTTCTCCTTAAGTGGCGAGCCGAACGAATCGGTTTCGTGCACGCGAACGAGAAAATCAGTCTTTCGGCGGCTCGAATTCGTCGCGATAGGACCGTTTCTCGCCGTGTCGATCGACGATGGTCCATCCGCCCTGCCCGTCCGGCTCGGCGGCGCCGTCGGCTATTCGCGCCTTGCCGAAGCCGCCGGGGATATCGAGCACATAGGCCGGCAGCGCTACGCTGGTCACGCGGCGCGCCAGTTCCGCGTAGATTCGCCGCCCGGCCGCAAGGCTGAGACGAAAATGCGCGGTTCCCGGCGCGAGATCGGGATGGTGCAGATAATAAGGCCGGACCCCCAGGCCTGCCAAATCGCGCATCAGGCGCTCCAGCGCCTCGACATTGTCGTTGACGCCTTTAAGCAGCACGGTCTGCGACAGGAGGATCGCGCCCGACTGGCGCAGTTGAGCGATCGCCGCGCGGGCTGATTCGGTCAATTCGCGCCCATGATTGACATGTAAGGCGACGAGAAGAGTTTTGCCGCTTGCGCGCAGCGCCGCGAGGCGGTCGCGCGTGACAAGATCGGGCGCGGCGGTCGGCGCCCGCGTATGAACCCGCAACAAAGCGACATGGGAAATGTCGGCAAGGCGGCGCGACACGGCTTCCAGTCGGCGCGCGGACAGCATCAAGGGATCGCCGCCGGTCAGGATCACTTCAAAAATCTGCGGTCGCTGCGCGATATAGTCGAGCGCCCCAGCGACCTGCGACTCGGGAAGCAGATCGCCCTTGCCGCGTCCGACAGTCTCGCGGCGGAAGCAGAAACGGCAGTAGACCGGACAAACGGACAGCAGCTTTAAGAGCACGCGGTCGGGATAGCGATGCACGAGGCCAGGCAGCGGCGAATGGACGTCGTCGCCGATCGGGTCAGCGCGTTCCTGCGGCGCAATAGTAGCTTCACGGACATCGGGAATAAACTGTCGCGCAATCGGATCATTCGGATCGTCACGATCGATCAGCGCAGCGACTTCCGGCGTTACCGCAATGCTGTAACGCTGCGCAATATCGCCAAGGTCGTTCGCGCTCTTCTCCGCAAGTAACCCCGCGTTGACGAGATCATAGAGAGTCGTGAGAGGCCGCACG
>JBFXJV010000185.1:0-6986 GCA_050174515.1 Methylocystis sp. | reverse complement strand
TCGCTCGAGACATGAATTCCAGCGACAAATGTGCCGAGCGCGAGAAGCAGCATGAGCGCAAGCCCTGTCGCCGGGCCGTTCAGGAACGTGTTTACAGACGGCCACAGCAGGATGTTCATCGCGATGAGGAATGCCCCCCAATGCAGAATTTGCGTGACGACAATACGCCTGCGCGCGATTCCGTCGTCGGTTTGACGCCAGCCGATGACGACGCATGCGACGCCAACCGCTAGACCGAGGACCTCCCAATATCCGTAAAGCGGGCTGCCGGTAATGCTAATGTAGGCCACGCCGAGCGTCGCCAGAACGAACACGATGAGATAGGGCAGCTTATTGAGCAGTCGTTCAGTCTTCGGCTTTCGCGAATGCGCTCCATCCGCGCCGATAGGCGTCATTTGGTCACTCATCGCTTTGCCTTTTCCTTTATCCAATCGGACTCTTCAGCGGCGCGCCGTAACGCAGAAGTGAATTCAGTTGGCCCTATTCCCCTGGGGTGACCGAAACTGGCGCGATGACGAACAGCGGAAGCTCTTGATTGATTTCAAACTGTTGGCCGGATTCGGCGTTGCGCGAAAGGATCGTGCCAGCCACGGGCGAGATGATATCGGTCAGCGCAAGATCGTTCTGCGCCGTCGCTAGCGCCTTTTGAATCTGCGCGACCTCAGCTTCGTCAGCGGCGGCGCGGGTCTGCGCGTTTTCGTACGCGGCGCGTGACCTGTCCAGCGCCGCGCGAGACTTGGCGCTGCGCGCCTTCAGATCCTGCCTTCGCTCGAAATCTTTTCGCGCGCGCAGGAGCGCGCCTGCGCTCTTGTCGCGCTGGAGCTGAGCTCTGGCCAAAGCCGCCTTTTCACGATCCACCGCGGCCTCGAAAGGCCGTGGATCGATTCTGCCGCAGAGCTGGCCCGCTTTGACTTTGGCGTCGGGCTCGCAGAACATCGCTTCGATTCTCCCCGACACGCGCGCGCCGAAATTTATTGGACTTGGCGCGTCGGCCGTCTCGGCGGTAACCGCCTCGCTGGTCGCGGCGCTCGGGCTTACGTCGGCGGTCGCATATTGATCCGCGGCGTCCCGATGCAAGAATGAATAGACTTCCCCCGCGATCAGCGCCAACACCGCGACGCCGCCCAGCAGCGCCTGCCATTTGGGGGCTCTGCCGGGAGCCGGGCGCGATGGGTCTTGAGCAATGGCGCGTTCGAGCTCCAGCGGGATGGGCTCAGCCGGCGTTTCAGAAACGGGCGACGAAGGATGCATTGACCGATAGGCGCGAATGACGAACTTTTCAGCCTCGACGATGAGAAAGAAAATCAAGCCGCCTAGAAACAGCCACGGCCAAACGTCCAAGGGAATGGCGGCGGCGCCGAACAGCTGCTGGAACGGCGGCGCATAAGTGAACAGAAGCTGAAGAAGAACGACGGCGCCGACGCCCATCGGCACATAGCGGTTGCCAAGGTGCGCGGCTATCGAAAGTGACGAATCCGTCTTAAACCGGCTGTTGAACAAGTAGAAGACTTGGCCGATGACCAGCGCATTGACTGCAACGGCGCGCGCAAGTTCATCGGCGGCGTCCTGCGACTTCATCCAGAAAAACGCCCATAGGGTGAGGATAAGCAACGCCACCCCAACGAAGATGACCCGCCAGATCGCGAAGCCGTTAAGTATCGGCCGCGACACCGCGCGGGGAGGACGCTGCATCACGTCGAGTTCATGGGGCTCAAAGGAGATGACGAGCCCGAGCGCCACCGACGTCACCATGTTGACCCAGAGGATTTGCGGAGCCGTGATCGGCAAGGTGAAGCCGACGACGATCGCGACGAGAATGACCAGCGCCTGGGCGACGTTGGTCGGCAACATGAATAGAAGAGCTTTCTCGATATTGTTGTAAACCGTCCGCCCTTCGCGGACCGCGGCCGTGATCGACGCAAAATTGTCGTCGGCGAGCACCATCGCGGCCGCTTCCTTCGTGACCTCGGTGCCTTTTATTCCCATCGCCACGCCGATATCGGCGCGCTTGAGCGCCGGCGCATCGTTCACGCCGTCGCCAGTCATCGCCACGACTTGGCCGTTCGCCTGTATCGCTTTCACGAGTCGCAATTTGTGCTCGGGGCTGGCGCGCGCGAAAACGTCGACGTTGCGCACCGTCGCCTGGAGCGCGCCGTCGTTCAATTCTTCGATTTCGGCGCCGGCGACTGCGGTTTTTCCATCGCCGATGCCGAGCATTTTGGCGATGGCGGCCGCCGTGATCTTGTGGTCGCCAGTGATCATCGTCACGCGAATGCCGCCGTTATGGCATTCGGCCACCGCCTCGACCGCTTCCTTGCGTGGAGGGTCTATCAGTCCGACCAAGCCCAATAGGATGAGTTCGCGGGGCAAATCCTCGGGCGCGAGATTCGTCGTGGCGAAGCGCGGATCAGGGAGCCAAGCCAGTCCGAGCACGCGCTCGCCTTGCGCCGCCAGCCGGTCCGACGCGAGCGCCCAATAGTCGCGCGTCAGCGGCGCAGGACCATTTTCGGTTTCTTGCTGGCTGCAGTGCGCAAGAATGACTTCCGGCGCTCCCTTCACAAGGAGCATGCGGCCGCCGCCCGGGTCCTCATGCAACGTCGCCATGAATTTGTGTTCGGACTCAAAGGGTATAGCGTCGACCCGGCGTCGCCTTGCGCGTTCGGTCTGCCTGTCGAACTCAAGCTTGGCGGCGAAGGGATAAAGCGCCGCCTCGGTCGGGTCGCCCTCGACCTTCCAGACGCCATCCGACTGGCGTAACTCCGAGTCGTTGCAAAGCGCCGAAACCATCGCCATGCGCTTGAGGACAAGACTTTCGCCCGCCGGCTTGCCGTCAAGCAGCACCTCGCCCTCGCTCGCGTAGCCGTCTCCCGTGACGCGATATTCGGAATTTGCGCTGACGGCCGAAGCGACCATCATCTCCATGAGCGTCAACGTGCCGGTCTTGTCGGAGCAAATTCTCGAGATCGATCCAAGCGTTTCCACAGCAGGAAGGCGACGGATGATGGCGTTGCGCTGCGCCATCCGCTGCACCCCGATCGCCATCGTGATCGTGATCAGCGCAGGAAGGCCTTCGGGGATCACGGAGACGGCGATGCCGACCACGGCCTGAAACGCTTCGACGAACGACAGGTCGCGCACCCATCGCCCATAGGCGAAGATCAGGACGCTGACAACGCCGATCACTTTCGCGATCGTGTACCCGAACGCCTTGATCTGGCGCAGCAAAGGCGTCTCGAGCACATTGACCGCAGAGAGCATTTGATTGATGCGGCCGAGTTCGGTTTGAGCGCCGGTTCCGGCGACGACTCCGACTGCGCGGCCCGAGACGACCAAAGTGCCGGAGAAAGCCATATTCTCCCGGTCCCCCACTGTCGAATTTTCCGGCGTGGGGTCTATCGATTTGTCGGCTGGCACGGATTCGCCGGTCAAGGCGGCTTCGTCCGTCCGCAGGTTTTTCACTTCGATCAGGCGAAGGTCCGCTGGTATCCGGTCTCCCGACTCGAGGAGCACAATATCGCCGGGAACAAGTTCTTCAGCAGCGACGATGCGCGTCGCTCCGTCGCGCAAAGTCCGAGCCTCGGAAGACAGCATGCTGCGGATCGACTCCAGCGCCTTCTCAGCCTTCCCCTCCTGAATGAAGCCGAGCAGCGCGTTGATGACGACGACGCCCGTAATGATCGACGCGTCGAGCCAAAGTCCGAGCATCAGCTTGATGAAGCCGGCGGCGAGCAGCACATAAACAAGGATATTGTTGAACTGCAGCAGGAATCGCATCAGCGGGCTGCGCTTGGAGGCCTCCGGCAACCGGTTCGGGCCGAATTGCTTAAGGCGCCCGGCAGCCTCATCGCGCACGAGCCCTTTCGAAGGGTCGGTCACGAGACGACGAACCGTCTCATCGACGCTCATCGCGTGCCAAGGCGGGAGTTGGGCTACGTCTCGATCGGTCGTCACTGCCTGAATCTCCCGCCTATCGAAACCGATGCAATGTTGTCGGATCGCCACACTGAAGTAAAGTTAAGAAATGGACGGTTGCTAATACCTCGCAAATGTTCGACGAGCGCCGCAGCGTAATTTCGTAGGCGACCGCCAGTTGGTCGGGCTACTAATAAACGTCGCGGGCTTTCAATACAGCCAAGCTGGCGAGGACGCCTGTCTGGAGTACGCACGATGGCGAAGAGCAGTGAAGCGCCGATGAAGCGCAAAGCATATGAGGCGGCGCTGCGGAAGCTACAGGTGGAGCTATGCGCGCTCCAAGATTGGATCAAGGCGACGGGCCAGCGCGTGGTCGTCGTCTTCGAGGGGCGCGACGCCGCAGGCAAGGGCGGCGTCATCAATGCGATCACCGAGAGAGTCAGCCATCGTGTCTTCCGGGTCATGGCGCTGCCGGCGCCCTCCGATCGCGAGAAGACGCAGTTGTATCTGCAACGCTATGTGTCCCTGTTCCCGGCGGCGGGCGAGATCGTGATTTTCGATCGCAGTTGGTACAACCGGGCCGGCGTCGAATATGTCATGGGGTTTTGCACCGAGGCGCAGCATCGTCAGTTCCTCAAGATCTGTCCCGAGTTCGAGCTTTTCATCGTCGACGATGGCATTCTGCTCATTAAATATTGGCTGGAGGTGAGCGAGGAGGAACAGCGGCGCCGGTTCGAGGCGCGCATCGACGATCCTTTACGCCAATGGAAGCTCAGTCCGATGGATTTGTATTCGCGGAGCAAATGGTTCGACTATTCGCTTGCGCGAGACATGATGTTCAAGGCGACCGACACGGAATTCGCTCCCTGGCACATTGTGCGCTCGCACGACAAGCGGCGCGCGCGCCTCAATTGCATAAGCCATCTGCTCGATTCCATCCCATATGAAAAAGTCGAACGCGAAAAGGCGGAGCTCCCCAAGCGTTCGATGGAGCGCGCCTATGACGACCGCGCATCGCTTGAAGGCATGAGGTTCGTAGCGGAAAAATATTGACGCAAGGCGGCTCAGACGCGCGGCTCAGGCGTTCTCCCGAATTCCGAACCATAAGACGTAAAGCGCCGGCGTGACGATCAGCGTCAACACGGTGGCGACGAGAAGCCCGCCCATTACCGCGAAAGCCATCGGCCCCCAAAACACCGTGGCCGCGATGGGAATGAGGCCCAGCACCGTCGAAATCGCCGTCAGCGTGATGGGGCGGAATCGTGACAGCGTGGCGTCGACGACGGCTTTCCATTGATCCGGCTCCTCGCGCCGTTCGGTTTCGATCTGCTCGACGAGAATGACCGCATTGCGCGCGATCATGCCGAGAAGCGACAAAATGCCGAGAATGGCGACGAAGCCGAGCGGCTTTCCAAAGATGAGAAGCGCCGCGATGATTCCGATCAGTCCCATCGGCGCGATGCTGAGAACCAGGAACATGCGACTGAAGCTTTGGAGCTGGATCATCAGGAAAGTGGTCATCAGGAACAGCATCAGCGGCACGCGCGCCAATACGGAGCCCTGCGAATTCGCGCTTTCCTCGACAGTCCCGCCCGTTTCAATCCGATTATGGGGCGGCAGGCCCGCGTTCACTTTGGCGATGGCCGACGCGAGGACGGCGACGGCGGTAAACGCCTCTTTGAATCATAAGCGCAAATAGAATAGGTCTGTCTTCAGAAAACTGGATCGAACAGACTTCCATGCATCATCAGCAGAAGCGACAAGACAGCGGAAAGGGTCCTCGCCGCGCATCAAAAATGCGTCGCCATCCGCATCGACCTACGCAATAATGCCGTTGACGTCCTAAGTAATGGAGTCGCGTTTCCACGCATGAACGCATCACAAATCAGAAGTCGCTATTGGTGCAAGCTTGAAGCGAGCCACGCGGTTGCAGCCTGGGAGGTTCTCGACGCCGCCTACGGCGATCTCGCGCGCGCTTATCATAGTTGGCGCCACATTAGCGACCTTTTGCAAGCGTTGGACGAACTGGCTGCGCTCGCCACTCGACCAGAACTGATCATGACAGCCATTTTCTGGCATGACGTGGTTTATCGGACGCGAGGCGCGGGCCAAAGTCGGCGAGCAGATTTCTTTAATGTTCGGGATAGTGCTGAAATGTTTCGAGTTTATACGCGTATGAATTCGGCTGACGCCGACGCTGTTCAGGAACTGATTATGGCGACGAATAATCATCTTGAGGCCAAGCCCAGCCGCGAACGTTATCCAGGTTTTTCTCGGGATCTTGACCTGTTCGTTGATCTCGACCTCAGCCCTCTCGCGCTGCCGTGGGAGCAGTTCGCTTCCAACTTTGAAGACATACGCTTTGAGTTCAGTTGGATTCCGGAGGATGTCTTCAATTCAGGCCAAGCCGCCTTTCTCAGAAATCTGCTCTGTCGCGAGGACAAGTTATTTCGACTGACGGAGACGATAAAGATGTGGAGGGCAGCGGCGCTGAGCAACATCAGCCATTGCCTCAACGATCTCTCAACGGGCGACGCGGGGAAAGTGAATTGACTCGCAACCGGTGATCTTGGCCAGTTCGTTGGGGCGCTGAAGCGCAAGGTCGAAAGTCGATAGAGACTCCCCGCAAGCGCATTTTAGCGGGATTGCGCAGCTTGACGAGGTTTGACGTCGACCAGGCGCCTCATCGAATAGCGCAAGGTTTCGCGATAGGAGAGGCGTTCGAGTTTGTACGCCGAGCATCTTTAAGTTCAAGAGTATGAGCGACCTGACTGGTTGAGGAGTGTCTCCGTGAGGATGGATCGTGCCCGTTCCAGGTTTGGTTCGATGAGTTAGACGCGCAGCCAGCCGCGAAGGTAGCAACCGCGATCATGCGGCTCGAGCTAAGCAATACGTCGAATGAATCGGCGGTCGACTCGGCGAGTTCCACATCGACTGGAGGCCGGGCTACCGACTCTATCTGGCCCGCGACGGAGATGAACTCTTCGTCCTGTTTGTGAGTGGGACCACGAAGCGGCGGCAGGCCGACATCGACCGAGCCGGCGAGCTGCTGACGGAATAAAAGCCCGCGAGGC
>JBFXJV010000184.1:0-7100 GCA_050174515.1 Methylocystis sp. | reverse complement strand
CTCACGAAGATCGTTCGAAAGAGGTCGAGCCATCAGATGCTGGCCTCCATCCCAGCCAGCATCTTGAATCACAATCCAAACCAAATGGGAATCCCACTCGATTCAGCTAAAACGGGAAACGCTCTAGTTCTTGGGCCGCTTTTAATCGGGCAGTTTCCTGAGGCAGTCGCCAGCAGCCTCGGCGCTGGCTCTAGCGGTAAAAGGATTTAACTTCCCCAGTTTAACTCTGCCCAGGGTGATTGCCCTAACCACGGCCTCATTGTCTGCTGCCCGCCGCATTTTCCCAACGGCTGCTGCATAAATAGCCTTTGAATCAGAAGAGAGTCCCGCGGCGCATGCGTCCGCTTTTCTTCGGTCTGCATAAGCTGGCGAAACAAGAAGAGCTGTAACGATTCCGATTTTTAGCGCGCTCATTAGCATGCCCTCCGCGACTAGAGCGGTTAATCAAATCGAATTGTTTCGACACTGAGACAGTCTCACATGCAAAGACATTCATTCAAGGTTGCGAAGCGTCGAAACCGGCTACGGCCTCCTCAATCGGCGGCGCCAAGCGATCATGACATCGCAAACGCCATGTTCGCGGTCGCGGCCGAAGCGTAGTCCTCTAATGCAAGAAGACACTTGTGATCCAAGCTTCGGGTAGGAAGTTGTCATTGGCTGAACCAACACGCTGTTGTCTGCCTTCAACATGTCGCATATCTGTCATGGACGAGGTAATCTGCGCATCTCATGCGCCTGAATTTGCCAGCAAGACTTAAGCGGAACTGGGCGTGCACCAGCACACAATGCGATTAAATGCACGCGACGCTTCTTGAACGAACGTCCATGACGGGCGCGCAATAGAAGATGATCGCGGTGACCTGAACATCCCGCCAGGACGAGACCTGAGCTACTCCGCTTGATGAAATGCGCCGCTGATCGAGCAACGTGAGTGGTCCGATTAGCATGCTCTGCAGCCTGCCCGTGCGCTTGAGCTTACGTTTGTGCGGCTATTGTCAAATAGCTCTCGTCCTACCCAAATTGCCTTCAATCTCAATCAATAAGTCATCAGCTTCAGTCGTCGTCAACGAGCGAGCTCAACTTGCTCGAAGAGGATGTGCCGGGCTTTTCACCACATCATTCATCGCCGCTCGCTCTCCAATTGCTTAAACGCTACAGTTAAAAGTCGCAGTCAGTTGCCTGCGTCGCCGGCGAATAGGCTTTAGATCGTACGAGCGCATTGATTTGGAAAACAATCTTGGCTCGTAATGCGAATTAGCGATGCAAAAAAAACAAAAAAAACGTTCGCGGAATGCAACGAAACTCCCAACGAAACGTTGACCCGTAGCAGTTGCTGCATTGCACCTAAAAATTTGGCGTAATGCACAATGAGCAGGCAAGGCAAGGCAAGGTTGGCGCCTTCTCGCGGAGGAGTCGTTGATGGACGCCATAAACGCACTGACACTTAATCAAAGCTCTGACTCGGATTCCTGCGTTGACAGGCGCAAAGCAGATGCGATTGGCGTTATCGCTCTAATTCCGCATTTGACCCGCGCTCAAAAGCGATCTCTCGAGCGCGACGAAAATACCTCGTATGCCACGGCGCGTTCTGCGCTGAGGGTCGCGCAACGTGAACGCGATACGCATAAGGCCGCGCGAGATCGCATCCAAGATGCGGTCACCCGGGCGAACGATCTCTCGTCGGCGATCGAGAAAAGGCTCGTAAGGTTCACAAAGCTAGACAGGCGAATCGCCGAAGCATTCGCCGAGTCATTACTCCGCGCGTCTGAACAAGAAACCCTTGGCGCATTTGAGCTATCGCCGAAAATGAAGCGGCTGGCGGAGACCAAGTTCGCTCTCGAAAGCCAGCTCGCCGCTATCCGGCGCGCGCTAGATTGTCTCGGTCAAGATCTTGCAGAGGCCGAAAGCGATCTCAAGAGATCCGAACAGGAAGTTGAAAAAGCGGCGATCAGCGTTCTGGCGACTGAAATGGAGCCCATCGCTACTGAATTGGCGCGCGTTGAAAGTTTGGCCGCGGGATTGCGGCGTCTTCTTCTTGGCTATGGCGCTCTTCGGCATGAAGGCGGTTTCCTGCCGATGAGTTGCATGACGGCGCAACTGCTCAGGGCGCCGCCAAAGAACGCGATGGTGGGCGGAAGCGCGCATTGTTCAGAAGCCACTGGGCAATGGGCGGCTCATTTGCAGCAGCTCAGCATCGATTGCGAAGCGACGTTCGACTCCGGAGCGACCGCGTTCGTGAGTTTGTCGCAAGAATGACTTCTTCTATCGCAGGTGCAAACGCGGGCGCGTGTGAGTTCAGTGAAGAGCGTACCGAATAAAGTTAGATCGGATACTGCCTAAGCCGGCGAAGAAAGGCCGAAATTTAGATCCGAGGAGCGAAAGATGGAAACGGTGATCGCGATCACTCCGAGCCATTGCCTCGACCCGCAAATTGCTATTGCCGCCTGTAAGGCAGGCGAAATCGGCATTTTGGACTTGGCCTTGAGGACGGATCCTTTGGCCGTCACGGGCGCAATCGATGCACTTCGAAATTCAGCGAGCGGGTGCGGAACATGGGGCGTCCGATGGGATGCGATCACCGGCCCTTGCCGGAGTCTCGATGAGCTGTCGAAGCTTGCTCGATACGAATTTCCGATTCTCGTTCTTGCGGGCCTCAAGGCGCGAGAGGCGGCGAAACTGCTAAGTTCGGCGAAAGAGTTGGCTCAACAAATCATTCTCGAAGTCAATGATCTCGACTCTGTGCTGCTCGCGGAAACCGATGGTTTCGACGGACTGATCGTCAAAGGACACGAAGCTGGCGGTTGGGTCGGCGCCGCCACGTCATTCATCCTGCTGCAGGAGTTGAGCCGAAAAATCCAGATTCCCTACTGGTTACAAGGCGGAGTCAGTATGCGCAGCGCCGCCGCCGCCGTGCTTGCCGGCGCGCGCGGCGTCGTACTCGTCGAACAGCTTTGGTTGACGGAGGAGGGTCCGAGCGCGCCTGCCGAGCAAAGAAAGCTCTGGAGTCAATTCGACGGCAGCGAAACGATCGTCACCGGGCGAGGCGCTGATCTTTATCGTCTTTCGGCTCGGCACGGTCGAGACAAGCTTCGCGAAATCGAGATCGGCATCGCCAAGGGCGACGACTTGCGAGAGCTTTTGCGGCGACTGGCTGGAGATGGGGACGACGCAATCATCCCGCTCGGACAGGATATTGCCTTCGCCGCGTCGCTCGGCCGCCGCTATGGCACGACTGGCCGCGTGATCACCGCGTTGCGTGATGGAATAGAGCCGGCTCTGCGGGAAGCCCGCGCGCAAAGCGTGCTGCGGCCCGACTCGGCGCTCGCGAAGCTGCACGGCGCACGCTTTCCGATCGTGCAGGGTCCGATGACGCGGGTCAGCGACGTGGCGCCCTTCGCCGAAGCGGTGTCTCGTGCGGGCGGCCTGCCGTTCTTGGCGCTCGCCGTCATGCGCGGCCCTGAAGTGCGTTCTCTGCTCACGAAAACCAAAGAGCTCATGGGCGCGCGACATTGGGGCGTCGGAATCTTGGGCTTCATGCCGCTCGACTTGCGAAAGGAGCAGATGGAGGCCATTCGCGAGGTCAAGCCGCCGTTCGCGATCGTCGCCGGGGGCAGGCCGAGTCAAGCCAAGGAGCTCGAGGCGCTCGGCGTTTCCACCTATCTGCATGTGCCGTCACCGGGACTGCTTCAGGGCTTCATAAAGGAAGGCGCTCGCAAATTCATTTTCGAGGGGAGCGAATGCGGCGGGCACACCGGGCCGCGCACGAGCTTCGTGTTGTGGGAATCCGCGATCGAGACTCTTCTGAATACAAAAATTGACGATCCCGAGACGATGCAGATTCTCTTCGCCGGGGGCGTTCATGATGGCCTTTCAGCGGCCATGGTCTCGGTTCTCGCCGCTCCGCTCGCCGCGATGGGTATGAAAATCGGCGTGCTGATGGGCACCGCCTATCTCTTCACCGAGGAAGCGGTGCGAACCGGCGCCATCGTCCGGGAGTTTCAGGATCAAGCGATCGACTGCCGCGAAACCGCTTTGTTGCAGTCGGGAGTCGGCTCGTTCACGCGTTGCGCCAACACGAGTTTTTGCGGGGAGTTCGACAAGACGCGTAGCGATCTGATTTTGCAGGGCAAGTCGGAAGAAGAAATTCTCATGGCGCTTGAGCTGCTCAATATCGGGCGGCTGCGCATCGCCTCAAAAGGCGTTACGCGCAACGAGAATCCCGAAGCCAAGGAAAGCAACGAGAAGTTCGTCAACCTCGACGCCGACGCGCAGCGTCGCGAAGGCATGTATATGATGGGCGAAGTGGCGCGCTTGCGCGACTCGCGGCTCAGCATGGCGGAGTTGCATCTCGCTGTTTCCTCGGGCGCTCAGGCGGCGCTTTTCCGCGCTGACAACAATGGAACTTCCCCCAAACGACAGCCGCGCGAGGAAATCGCCGTCATCGGCATGGCCTGCTTGTTGCCGGGCGCCAGCAATGTGCGCAGCTACTGGCGCAATATCATGTTGGCCGTCGATTCAGTTCGCGAGGTGACCGAAGATCGGTGGAGACCGATCGACTTCTATGAAAACAAGCGCGGCGTCCAGGACAAGGTCTATTCGAAGTGGGGCGGCTTCCTCGACGATGTCGTTTTTGAGCCGACCCGCTACGGCATTCCGCCCGCCAGTCTGCGTTCGATTGAGCCTGTGCAACTGTTGGCGCTGCTTGTGTCGAGCATGGCTTTGGAAGACGCCGGCTTGAATCGCCGACCCTTTTCGCGGGAGCGGACAGCGACCCTTTTCGCCTCGGGCGGCATGAATGATCTTGGAACGATTTATATCTTTCGAACTCTGCTGGCTCACTATCTGCCCAAGGCGGACGGGGTTTCCGACGACGTGCGAAAGCGCATCCTCAATTCGCTCTACGAGGATGAGCTGCCGAAGTGGACAGAAGACTCTTTTCCAGGCTTTCTTGGCAATGTGGTCGCCGGACGTGTCGCCAATCGACTTGATCTGCGAGGCGCAAATTTCACCGTCGACGCGGCATGCGCCTCTTCTCTCGCCGCGCTCGACGTCGGCGTCAGACAGTTGCGCAGCGGAGACGCCGATGTAGCGCTCGTCGGCGCTGTCGATGGCACCAATGGTCCTGTCAGCTTCATGTCTTTTGCGCAGACCCACGCTTTGTCGCCGCGCGGTCGTTGTCGGCCGTTCGACGACAGCGCAGACGGCATCGCCATCGGCGAAGGCGTTTGCGCCATTGTCTTGAAGCGGCTCGCTGACGCCGAACGCGACGGCGACCGAATCTATTCGATCATCAAGGGCATCGGCAGTTCGAGCGACGGTCACAACCGTAGTCTGACGGCGCCGCATCCCGAGGGGCAGGTGTTAGCGCTCAAACGCGCTTACGCCGACGCCGGCGTCGATCCGTCAAGCGTAACGCTGATCGAGGCGCATGGCACTGGAACCGCGGTCGGCGACAAGTCGGAGATCGGCGCGCTGAATATGGTTTTCGGTCCGGCCTCGGGAGCGCCGCAGCGATGCGCCGTAGGTTCGGTGAAGTCGATGATTGGCCACACAAAAGTGGCGGCCGGCCTAGCCGCGCTGATCAAAGCGAGCCTTGCGCTCAAGCATGGCGTTCTGCCCCCGACCATCGGCGTGGAAAAGCCGGTGTCTGGCGTCGACTTTGCGAAATCGCCATTCTACGTCAACACTGAAGTCCGACCTTGGCTCAGGGCCGGAGAAAGCGCGCCCCGTCGTTGCGGGGTCAGCGCTTTCGGCTTCGGCGGCACTAATTTCCATACTGTCCTCGAAGAATATCGCGGCGGCTTTCGCGCGTCAGATTATGAGGATTTGAACCCGCGCGCAGCCGAGGTGCTCACTTTCAGCCGATCGAGCGTGGAAGCGCTCGAAGAAACCGCGCGAACGCTTCTGCAGGGAATTGAACAGTCGCAGGAATTGGATCTCCCGCAACTTGCGTATTCAGCATACCTCGACGACGCTCGGCTGCGGCCGAGGAATGGCGGACAGATCGTGCAGCTCGCCATCGTGGCCACATCGATCCCAGATCTGAAGGGCAAGCTTGAATATTTCCTGCGCAGCCATCAGGGCAAGGCCGCGCTCAACGCGCCAAACGGCGTCTATTTCCGGAACCAGCAACATCGGGCCGACAGCGGCGCAGTTTGCTTCCTGTTCCCGGGCCAGGGATCACAGCAGATCAACATGCTTCGTGATCTGGTGCTGGCGCGTCCGTCCGCTTACGCCTTGCTCGATCAGGCGGACGCGATGCTCAAGAAATCGTTGCCGAAGCCGCTTTCACAATATGTCTATCCTGTGCCTGTGTTCACCAAGGAGGAACGGGAACGTCAGCAGGCGGAGCTGAATGACACGCGCGTGGCGCAGCCGGCGCTCGGATTGGCGGACCTTGCGGCTTATGACGTTCTGTCGATGTTCGGAATTAAGCCGAATTTCGTCGCCGGCCACAGCTATGGCGAATATGTCGCGCTTTGCGTCGCGGGCGTGATTTCTCGCACCGATCTGATCCGCATCTCCGATGCGCGTGGACGCGTCGCCAAAGAGGTATCGGTCGCGCAGCCGGCGACGATGGCGGCGGTCAACGCCAATGAGGCATGGTCTTTGGACGCGATCGCCCGGCTTGGATTGACGGTGAGCGTCGCGAATCTCAACGCTCCTGACCAGACGATTATCGCAGGATCTGTCGCGGCGATTGACGCCGCAGTAAAGGCCATGAGTGGAGAGGATGTGCGGGTCAAGCGGCTGCCGGTGACCGCTGCATTCCACTGTGACGCGATGACGGGAGCGCAAGCGGCCCTCGCGGCGGAACTTGGCTCCGTGACTTTCCGATCCCCACAGATCAAAGTTTTCAGCAACACCACGGGCGAGCGCTATCCCGAGGAGCCTTCGGAGATTCGCTCGCTCTTGACGCGCCACATCGTTGAGCCCTTACGCTTTGTCGACGAGATCGAGCGCCTCTATGCCGCGGGAGCGAGAGTCTTCATCGAGGCGGGACCGGGACAAGTGCTGAGCGGACTCGTAGGTCGCATTCTTGGCGATCGGCCGCATACGACGCTGGCGGTCGACGCGCCGGAGCGTCCGGGCTGGCTGCA
>JBFXJV010000183.1:0-7121 GCA_050174515.1 Methylocystis sp. | reverse complement strand
AGTGACATTCCGGTCGCCGGATTGCCGCGCAGAATATAGGCGTTGAAACTGTCGTAAGTCGGGCTTGCCGGCGACAGCGCCAAGGTTCCGCCCTTGGGAGCTTTCGGATTGACATAGCCGAAATGCTTGAAGTCGGCGGGCTCGCTTAGGTCGCCAAATGTCGAGAGCCCGTGGCTCTCGATTTCGCCCTTTGCGAGGGGGCCAAAACGGTTGGCGGCTGCGTTTGGCGCTCCGGTCTTGGCCAGGACGCGCGGAGCGACCAGGGCGGCGGCGCCGGCGCCGATGATGGAACGGCGAGACAGACGAATGCGCGTTAGATCGACGATCTTGGAATGAGCCAAAAGTGACCTCAGCTGGAGGGAGGCGCGACCGGCCGCCGCCGGTGAGCCGCATTATGTCGGTTTTTGCCGGCTTCGCCAGCGGCCCTTAATGAGCCGTCAGGCGGCTTTGGCCATTTCTAGCAAAATGCGCGACAAGCGCGCCAGAGGACTTGAAAAAATGACTGACATCGACCTCGGCCTTCGCGAGACGGGCTTCATCGACGGAACATGGGTCGGCGCGGACAGCGGCGCAACCTTCGCCGTGAACAATCCCGCGACGGGAGCGGTTCTCGGCCATGTCGCGGACATGGGCGCGGCGGAGACGCGCCGGGCGATCGAGTCCTGCGCGAAGGCGCTGCCGAACTGGCGTGACCGCGCCGCCAAGGAGCGGGCGCACATCATGCGCCGCTGGTTCGAGCTGATCATGGCCGACCAGGAGCGGCTGGCGCGAATCATCACCGCCGAAATGGGCAAGCCGCTCGCAGAAGCGCGTGGCGAAATAGCCTATGCCGCGAGCTTCATTGAATGGTTCGCGGAAGAGGGGCGGCGCATTTACGGCGACGTGATACCGGGGCCGACCGACCGTCGCATCCTGGTGTTTAAACAGGCGATCGGCGTCACGGCGGCGATTACGCCGTGGAACTTTCCTTCCGCGATGTTTGCGCGAAAGGTCGGCGCGGCGCTCGCCGCCGGCTGCACGATGGCGGTGAAGCCCGCCGAGCTGACGCCTTTTTCGGCGCTGGCGCTTGCCGAACTTGCCGAGCGCGCCGGCGCGCCTTCGGGCGTGATCAATGTCGTGACGGCGCAGGACCCTGCGTCCGTGGGGCTCGAATTCACGCAAAATCCGCTCGTGCGCAAACTGACCTTCACCGGCTCGACGGAGGTCGGCAGAATCCTGCTGCGGCAGGCGGCCGAGAATATTCAGAAATGCTCGATGGAGCTTGGCGGCAATGCGCCGCTCATCATTTTCGAGGACGCCGATCTCGATCGCGCCGTCGAGGGCGCCATCGCCACCAAATATCGCAACAGCGGACAGACCTGCGTTTCGGCGAATCGCATCCTCGTCCACGCGTCGATCATCGACGCCTTCGCCGAGCGACTCGCGGCGGCGGCCGGCGCGCTGAAGGTCGGCGAAGGGACGCAGGAAAATGTCGCGATTGGGCCGCTGATCGAAGAGGCGGCGGTGGAAAAGGTCGAGCGTCATGTCGCCGACGCCATCGCCCATGGCGCGAAGGTTCTCACCGGCGGCGGTCGTCATGCGCTCGGCGGCTCTTTCTTCCAGCCGACGGTCCTAGCGAATGTGCCGGCCGACGCGCTTATCTTCAATGAGGAGACCTTTGGCCCCGTCGCGCCGCTCATCTCGTTTGAAACGGAAGCCGAAGCGGTGAGGCTTGCCAACGCCACGCCCTACGGCCTCGCCGCCTATTTCTACAGTCGCGACGTCGCCCGCGTCATCCGCGTCGCCGAGCAATTGGAATACGGCATGGTCGGCGTCAACGAAACTTTGATCTCGACCGAAGTCGCGCCTTTCGGCGGCGTCAAACATTCGGGTCTAGGACGCGAAGGATCGCGCTACGGCGTCGATGATTATGTCGAGATCAAATATGTCTGCCTTGGCGGACTTTGATACGAAATCCGTTTGATCTGCTCGGCTGTCATTCCCGACGCGCGCAACGTGCGCAATCGGGAATCCAGAGCAAACCAGCGTTCCTGGATTGGCCTTGGATTCCCGGTCAGGCCTTCATCCTGCCGGGAATGACACAGCCCAAGCGAACCGGACAGCCGGAAATTGTATGATCACTCGACTCTGATCCGCCCGTCGATGACGGGCGCGATCGCGCCGGCTTCTTCAATCGCGTCGGCGATGACATTCGCCAGCAGCGGAGCGTCGAGCTCGCCAACCTGCGGCTTGCCGCGCGTCAGCGCGACATAGCCGTCATTCCCGCGCGCCAAAAAATCGATCGTCGCATGCTTGTAGCGCTTCTTGTCGTCGAGCGGCGCGCCGCCGATCTCGATCGAAACCAGCCGTGAGCCCGGAACCGCGTCGCGACGCACGACGATGCGCGCGCCGGAAATCTGGGCGAAGCGGCCGGCGTCCTTATTGATCAGCCAGACCGCGTTTTCTAAAGCGGCGCGCAGATCGGCGCCCGAAATCTCCAAAGTCACCAGCTGGTTGTTAAAAGGCAGTTCCCTGAAGATAGCCTTGCGCGTCAGCTTGGTTCCGGACGGATAGAGTCGATTGCCGCGGATGCCGCCGCCGTTGAGGATGGCGACGTCGGCGGCAGTCGCCATGCGCATCGTGTCGGCGAAAAAGTCGCCGATGGCGGTCTCCTCGCCGCGCACGCTCGCTTTTCGGCTGTCGAGCGGCGTCTGCGTGAGGCCGATGTCGACATCGAGCGCCTTGTCGATCTCGGCTTGATATTGCGCGACGCGGGCCGCGATCGCGGCGTCGGGCGCGACATCGGCGGTGTCGACGATGCGAAATCTCGGCGTCCAGCGCTTGACGCCATTGTTGGCGATGCGAATCTCGACATCGATCGCGACGAGATTGACGCCGTCCGCCTGGGTCTCGCCGATCACGGCGCGCCCGTCATAGGCGACAAGAAGATTATGGTCATGGCCCGATAGAACAATGTCGATCGGTCCGAGTTTCATCAGCCGCAGATCATCTTGCCATTCCGAATGCGTGACGACGACGACAAGATCGGCGCCGGCGTCGCGCAGCGCCTGCGCCTCGCGCTTGGCGGTTTCGATCGCGGGCAGGAGTTTCAAGGTTCCTGGACTGGATCGTCGCGCCGCCTCGTCATCGGTCAGGCCGAAGACGCCGACTTTCACGCCTTCAAGGTCGATGATCTTGTGATCGGCGAAGCCGGGCAGGGGCCGGTTTGAGGCGTCGCGCAAATTCCCTGCGAGCAGCGCGAATGTCGCTTCGCTCATGCGCTGGCGGAACACCGCTTCGCCGAAATCGAATTCGTGATTGCCGGGCGTGAAGACGTCAAGGCCGACTCGGTTGAGAAGGTCCATGATATGCGCGCCCTTGTCGACGCTCGAGGCGAGCGAGGGGGACAGCGTGTCGCCGGCATGCGCGACAACAATGTTTTTCGCTTTCGCGCGCTCGGCTTTGACCGCAGCGGCGACTCGGGCGAAGCCGCCGCGCCCGTCTCTTTCCGCGATCTCGTAAATGTCGCTGAAAACGACGAAGGTAAGATTGACGATCCGCTCGGCGGTTTGGGCGGGGAAGGCGAAAGCAAATCCGACGACGGCGGCAATGAAGAAGGCGCGCCTCATACTTCGAAACATTTGTCTTCGCTCGTCTCGATAAATCGAAAGGCGCGCATGTTGCCGCCGCTTGATGACGAGCGCAATACGTCCGGGGCGCGCGCTCACCCTCTCCCAAGGGGAGAGGGTGGTCGCGGAGCGACCGGGAGAGGGGTGACGATCGTGGAAAGTTGCGACCCCTCATCCGACCCCGCTTTGCGGGGCCGCCTTCTCCCGATGGGAGAAGGATGCACGCTCAGCCATCAGCGCTAGAGACGCGACCGCAAAATGAAACGGCGCCCGTGGGCGCCGTTTCGCGTCGTGCCAGGAGATGAAGCTTAGTAGTTGTAAGCGCGCTCGCCGTGATCGGTGATGTCGAGGCCTTCGCGCTCCTGATCGGGCGTGGGCCGCAGACCGACGATCACGTCGACAATCTTGAAGAGGATCGCCGAACCGATGCCCGACCATAGAAGGGTCGCGACGACGGCGATCACTTGCGCCTTCATCTGCGCCGCCATGTCGTAAGTTCCAACGAAGTCTTCGAGATTGGTGTAGTCGGTGATGCCGACGCCGCCGAGATCGGGGTTGACCAGAATTCCGGTCGCCAGCGCGCCGGTGATGCCGCCGATGCAGTGCACGCCGAACACGTCGAGCGCATCGTCATAGCCGGCGAGCTTCTTCACGAAATCGACGAAGAAGAGGCAGATCGGCGAAACCGCGAAGCCGAGAACGATGGCGCCCACCGGGCCGGCGAAGCCTGACGCCGGCGTCACTGCGACGAGGCCGGCGACTGCTCCGGTGATAAGACCGAGCATGGAAGGTTTGCCCTTCACCAGCCACTCGACGATCATCCAGGACAGCGCCGCAGCCGCCGTCGCCACCATGGTGTTGACGAACGCGAGCGCAGTCAGGCCGTTCGACTCGAGATTGGATCCGGCGTTGAAGCCGAACCAGCCGACCCACAGCAGTGAGGCGCCGACCATCGACAGGGTGAGCGAATGCGGCGGCAAAGCCTCCTTGCCGTAGCCGATGCGCTTGCCGACCATGATTGCGCCCACGAGCCCGGCGATGCCAGCGTTGATGTGCACCACCGTGCCGCCTGCGAAGTCCAGCGCGCCCTTGCCGGCGAGCCAGCCGACGGCGTCGTTGATCTCATCGATCTTCGCCTGCGCGGCCGCTTTCGCCGCCTCGTCGCCGGCCGCGGCGAGCTGAGTCGCGGCGTCGACCAACGCGTTCGGGTCGGCCACGCCCCACACCCAATGCGCGATCGGGAAGTAGATGATCGTCACCCAAAAGGCGACGAACAGCAGCACGGCGGAAAATTTCATGCGCTCGGCGAAGGCGCCGATAATGAGCGCGGGGGTGATCATCGCGAAGGTCATCTGGAAGACGAAATAGGCGTATTCCGGAATGACGCGTCCTGGCGTGAAGGTCGCCGCGTTGGAGTCGATGGTGACGCCTTTCATGAACAGCTTATCGATGCCGCCGATGTAATTGCTCAGCGCTCCGCCATCGCCGAACGCGAGCGAATAGCCGTAAATCGTCCAGATCACGCCGACGAGCGCAACGATCGCAAAGATTTGCGACAGGATCGACAGCATGTTTTTGGCGCGCACCAGGCCGCCATAGAACAGTGCGAGGCCCGGGATCGACATCATCAGCACGAGGGCCGACGAGGTCAGCATCCAGGCCGTGTCGCCAGGATTGGGAGTCGGGTCATTCGCGCCGAAAGCTGGAAACGCCAGCAAGGACGAAATCGCCATTCCCGCGATGATCGAAGCGACGGAAGCGCTTCGAGGCGAAGGAAGTTTCATGGGTGAGAGCTCCTGATGTTGCGGGGAGGCGATTAAAGCGCGTCGGCGTCGGTTTCGCCGGTGCGAATGCGGATGGCGCGCTCGAGCGGCGTGACGAAAATCTTTCCGTCGCCGATCTGTCCAGTGCGCGCGGTGTTGGAGATTGCCAGGATCACCTGCTCGATGAGCGCCGCGTCAACGGCGACTTCGATTTTGAGCTTTGGCAGGAAACTGATCGCATATTCGGCGCCGCGATAAATTTCCGTATGTCCCTTCTGACGTCCGTAGCCCTTGACTTCAGTCACGGTAAGGCCGTGCACGCCGATGTTGGTCAGCGCGTCGCGGACCTCATCGAGCTTGAACGGCTTGATGATCGCTGTCACGATTTTCATCTGCCAATCCTGTTGTTATCGACCTCTTTGGCGAGCGCCGCTCGTTTTGAGTGCGGCGTCATGGTCGCGGATCGCGGGGAGGACGCCGCCGCGTCGGCGATCTGTGGCTTTCAAATGGCGTGCCAGCCGCGCTGACGCCTTGCATCGCCGGCATGCGCACCCCATCGCCCGCTTGGGCTGGCGGAAACGCTCGCCAAGGTTCGGCTATGCCCCCTTCGCCCTTCTCCGCTATGGCCTTGCCTTGGCGGGCAGCAACGGCTCCTCGACAGGCGATATTCTTCGGACGCAGGCAGTCGCATGCTGCCGCCTAGAATTTATGCAATTTGCCGATTGGCGCCTAAACTAAAGGCAGCAGTTCATGTTTGCGCGGCGCCACGCAGGCGGACAAGGCCTTCCTGGCTCACCGAGGCGACGAGCCGTCCCTCACGGGTGAAAATCTGGCCGCGCGTCAGCGCCCGAGCGCCGCCTGCCCATGGGCTTTGCTGGGCGTAGAGCAGCCATTCGTCGACCCGCGACGTCTCGTGAATCCATAGAGCGTGATCGAGGCTCGCGACCTGAATCTTCGGGTCGAAAATCGTCGTTCCATGAACGAGCAGCGCCGTATTGAGCAGAGTCATGTCGGAGAGATAGGCGAGCAGCGCATCGTGAACGGCGGGTTCATCGGGCAGGGCGCCGCGCACGCGAAACCAGATCATCTGGCCGGCGGCGCGGCGTTCGGGAAAAAACACGTCGTCGGGCGCGACGACGCGCATGTCGAGCGCGCTTCGCCGCTTGAGCCAGTTTTCGATCTGCTCTGGAAGAAAGGCGCGAAAGCGCTCGACCAGCGCATGCACGTCGTCGAGGCTTTCCGGGTCCGGCGCGTCCGGCATCGGGTCAGCATGCGCAAGCCCCTGTTCGCGACGCTGAAACGACGCCTCCATCGAAAAGATCGTCTGACCGCGCTGGGTCGCATTGCAGCGCCGCGTCGTGAAGCTCTTGCCGTCGCGCACGCGTTCGACCGAAAAGTCGATCGGCGTCGCCGGATCGCCGGCGAGGACGAAATAGCCGTGAAGCGAATGAACCGGCCGGTCCGCCGGCACGGTGCGGGTCGCCGCGACGAGCGCTTGCGCAACAGCCTGCCCGCCATAGACTTGGCGTCCGGAAGGGATCGGGCTGTAGCCGCGGAAGAGATCTGGCTCGATCTCTTCCAGGTCGAGAAGCGTCAGAAGCGCGGACGGCGCAGTTTCGTCCATTGCGAACGGATCAGTCAGTCGATTTGGCGCGCCTCTTCCGGCAGCATGAGCGGAATGCCGTCCCGAATCGGATAGGCGAGCCGCGCCGAGCGCGAGATCAAATCCTGTCGCGCGCTGTCATATTCG
>JBFXJV010000182.1:0-7172 GCA_050174515.1 Methylocystis sp. | reverse complement strand
CGCCGGCGCAATGTTCGCTTCGCCTCGCGACGCCCAGTCGCAGCGCGACGGCGGCCTTCCTCGGCCGGCGGGCGGGGAAAGCCGGTACGGCGCGCATGCCGCCGCGGCGCATCGCGACGACCGGCCTCGCGCCGCGCGGCATTCAGAACACGCTGCGCGCCCGTTGGCTGGCGACGCATGGACGCGGCGGGGTTGACCGGAAAATGGCGGGCCGACGCGGCGGCGTCGACCGGAAGCCGGCGCGGCAACCTGTCGCGACGACGATTGATCTGATGCCGCCGATCGAACTCATGCCGGCGCCTTCGATCATGGCCGGCGTCTCCGAGCGGCCGGCCCGGCGAAAGAAGCGCGCCGAACCAAAGGCGCCGGCGCTTCCGACGACGCTTGCCGATATCGCGCCCCCTCCTGCTCCTTTGCCGGCGCCGGACGTTGGCGTTACGAGTTGCGCTGGAGATATCGCGCGGATCGCCAATTATGCCGCCAGCGTCGCCCAGGGCGTCGTCGGCGGCCCCAATGAGGATCTGGGACTCTTCACCTCTGACGGCCTGCCGACCGACAATCTCGCCAAGGTGATGCTCAACATGGCGGCGGTCGAGATCGGGCCGGCGCGTCCGCGCGAGGCGCTGATCAAGGTCGCCGTCGCGCAATTGCGTCAGTCTTTGGAGGAGCGGCCAAAGTCGGGAGGAGACGTAACGCCTCCGGCGCCGACGCAGCCGGCGCAATCGGGTCAGGATCGCGCCATCAGCTCCAGCGCAAGGCCGTAAACCTTGGTGCGCGCCGGCTCGGGCAGGGTTTTCAGCACTTCGAAATAGGTCTGCCCGGCGCCGCACATCCGCGCGTCTTCAAGCGGCGGATTGGGCATTTTTCCGTCGAGCAGCGCGTCGATCTCGACCTTGTCGAGACCGCGGGCGGCAAGCGCGTCCTCCAAAATGCGGAAGTCCGCCTCGTTTGGCGCGGCCCGTTCGATCTTATTGGCCTGTCCGCTGACAATCGCTTCGAGCCCGGCGAGCGCCATGTCCGAAACGATCTGGCGGCGCGAAGAGGCGAATCGCTGGAAGTCGAGATTGGTCGCCCCGTAAAGGAAGGCGACGCACATGCGCTTGTCTTCCTGCGCCACCGCCTGCAGCACTTCGAGCTGCTTTTCAAAGACGCGAGCGATCGGTTCGGGCTCGGCCTTCGCCGCCAGCGCGCCATGCGAGCTTCGAATGCGGCGCACCGCCTCGGAAAGATAATAGTCGACGCTCTGCTCTTCTTTCGTCTGGACGAGGCGGGCGGCGAAATCATTGAGCGCCGCCTCGTAATCGGCGGTGAAGGTTTCGCGGAGCCGGGCGAAATAGCGCGCATAGTCGGGCGTCGAGGCGATGAGCGTCTCGATCTGCTGGCGCGCGCCGCCCTTGTCGATTGACGCCAAGGCGTCAGCGCCCGCGAGGCGCGAAACCGGATGGAGAGCCACCCAGGTCAGACCGATGCCGGCTCCGATCGCCACGAGCGCCGCAGCCGCCAGTGCAAGAATTTTCTCCAGATACATCGCCCGCCTTTGGGTCTTCTCGTGAAAGAGCGAAGTTTAAAGCATTGCGCATTTGGGCGGAAGCGCGCCGCTCGCTAGATCGCGCCGCGTTCGGGCGAACTCGCCTGAGCGCAGATATCACGATCGATACTAACGATTTTAGCGCGCGCTGCGAAAAACCGGCTCCCGCTTTTTCGCGGGCCGCGCTAGACGCGCTTGAGCAGGCGATGGAGCCGCGCGGTCTCGGCGCGATGGGCGATAAGGAGGCCGATATGGCGGTTGAGATCATAGCTCCAATGGCCGCGCCGCGCCCGTTCGGCGCGCATCGCGCGCTCGATTTCCTTGAGCGCCGCGCGCACCGCGTCGGGCGTTTCGCTCGCGATCGTCTCGGGCGAGAGGCGATGGAGCCGGGACAGCGCGCTTACGCGATCATAGCCCTTTTCACCCGCAGCGAGGGCGTCGTCGAGCGCTCGCCCGGCGGCGGCGGCGGCGAAGCGGGCGGGGCGGTCATGCGGTTCTGAAATCGACTTGCGCGTCACGTGGCATCCTCCGTGAGGCTGAGAATGCTCTCGCTCAAACGCGTGAGGATAAGTATTTTGTCTCTTGCATAGGATTTTATTCCGAAATAGGCTGCGGCTCCACTCAAGCTGGAGCTTTCAATGTTTTCTCGTCCCGTCCCCATTCCGGGCCTCAGCGCCGCCGTGGCGGCAGCGGCTCGGGCCACGCCTTTCGCGGAGATATTCTCGGCGAGCCGCTGCCGACCCTCGGTCGCCCGCGCCCGTCAGCTCGCCGTCTATCTCCACCATGTCGCGCTCGGCGCGAGCGTTTCGGGCTGCGCTCAAGCCTTCGCGCGCGACCGCGCCACCATCCGCCATGCCTGCGCGACGATCGAAGATTTGCGTGACGACCCGCTGTTCGACGCTAGCGCCGCCCGGCTGGAATCCGCGCTCGCCGCCCAACGCGACATGATCTGCGCCCTCCTTTCCCAAGGGAGCGCGCGATGAAGAAAAGCCCCGGACGTCCAGCCAAGGAAGGCATCGGCCGGTCCATGCGCCGGCTGCTGCAGGCGCTCGCTGAGCCCGGCGCGCGCGGCGCGCTGAGCGGGCTCGAAGCGTCGACTCTGGTCGTGCTTTCGCGCAACAAAGGGGTCACCGTGGCGCGCGCCCGGCTTCCCGCCGCCGCCGGCGAGGCGGCGCTCGCCGAGGGATTGGTCAGGTGGCAGGACGACGGCGGCGAACGCCGTCTGGCGCTCACCGACGCCGGCCGCGCCTATCTTCGCCGTTTATCCGCTCCCGCGGTCGAGCAGGCTGAGCCCTTTCGCGCGCAACACGCAGCCTATGCGCTGCGCCGGCTCGACAGGGGCGCGCGTCCGACGCTGGTCAATGAAGCGGAAAGTCCGCTTGTCTGGCTGGCGCGGCGGAAGGACCGGGAAGGCCGATCCTTTCTCGACTCGGCGCAGCTCGAAGCCGGCGAGCGCTTCCGCCGCGACATCGAGCAGGCGCAGCTGTTGCAGCGTGTGACGGCGAATTGGGAAGCCTCGATCAACGCGGCGCAGCGCGGCGCCGACGCGGGGACCGTCTCCGAGGTCGCGATCGACGCCCGCCGCCGCCTCGCCCGCGCCTTCGATTCTGTGGGGCCGGAACTGGCGGGATTGCTGACCGACGTCTGTGGCTATCTCAAGGGATTGGAAATCGTCGAAAGCGAACGCGGCTGGCCCGCGCGCTCGGCGAAGGTCGTGCTGAAAATCGCGCTCGATCGATTAGCCCGCCATTACGGCCTCGCGGTCGAAGCGCGCGGCCGCAACCGTGCGCAGGCGCTGCTGCATTGGGGCGCTGAGGATTACCGGCCGAGGATGTGAGCTTCACCCTCCCCATAGCGGGGAGGGCGTCGGCGCCGCCATCGCCTTACGGGCCTCTTTCTTGATGCGTCGACCTGCGGGCGCAGCGCGCGTCAACGCCCGCAGTTTGCAAGCTCAGATGCCGCCGCCTCCGCCACGGCAAGAGGCAGTTCCGCTTCTTCGCCGTCATTGAGGTGCCATGCGGCGGAGAGGCCTGCATAGGCGAGAATTCATTCCAGCAGTCTCCCGCGGCTGCTCGCAGCCATGCAGCAGTAAAAAGGCATTGATTTCGCTGCAGTTTCTCAAATGTCGAAACGACCGTAACCACAAGCAGGCGCCTGGTGGGCCGGGCAGGACTCGAACCTGCAACCAGACCGTTATGAGCGGCCGGCTCTAACCATTGAGCTACCGGCCCCGAGAGGGGACGCCTCTCCTATACCGCAACCCGAACGCGTGCAAAATTGCCCGATCGGGTCCGTGCTTGTCATCGCCGGCGCCGCGCCTGTAAGGCTGTTCGCATGAACGAAAGCGACGCGCGCGCGGCGATCGTCGACGCCGCGCAGGAGATGGAGCGGCTCGGCCTCAACCACGGCTCCGCCGGCAATCTGTCGCTGCGCATCGGCGACGCCGCGCTGGTCACGCCGAGCGGCGTTCCAAGCCGCGAACTCTCGCCGGAACTGATCGCGCGCATGCCGCTCTCGGGCGCGGGCGCTTTCGACGGTCCGTTGCCGCCGACAAGCGAGTGGCGCTTCCACCTCGACATCTATCGCGCCCGGCCGGACGTGAACGCCGTCGCGCATATGCATTCGCCCTATGCGACGACGATCGCGACCATGCGGCGCGAGATTCCCGCCGTGCATTATATGATCGCGGCCTTCGGCGGGCCCAATGTGCGCTGCATCGGTTACGCGTCTTACGGCACGCCCGAACTGTCGCGGCTGGTGGTCGCCGGTCTTAAAGATCGCGACGGCGTGCTGCTCGCCAATCACGGCGCGATCGTCACCGGCGCGACTATGCGCCGAACCCTATGGCGCGCCGTGGAACTCGAAGCGCTCGCGCAAGTCTTCTATCTCGGCGCGCTCGCCGGCGAACCCGTCGTGCTTTCCGACGACGAGATCATGCGCACGGTGGAGCGCTTCAAGAACTACGGGACACGCGAGACTTCGTGAGTTCGTCATTGCGCGCCGAAGGCGAAGCAATCCAGAATCACTCTCGGCGACTTTTGGATTGCGTCGTCGCTGCGCGCCTCGCAATGACGGCGCTACAGTTCGTCGGGGACGATGCTTAGCTCGCGAGGTCCGGAAACAGTCCCTTCAGCCCTTCTTCCGTGGCGGCGCACACGCCGCGCTCGGTGATCAGCCCTGTGACATAGCACGAGGGCGTCACGTCGAAGCCGAAATTGCGCGCCGTCGATCCGTCGGGCGTGAGCTGAACTTCGATTGGCGCGCCGTCCGCGCTCCGGCCGCTGATATGGGTGACTTCGCGCGCGTCGCGCTCTTCGATCGGAATGTCGCGGATCCCGTCGGCGATGCGCCAGTCGACGGTCGAGGACGGCAGAGCGACATAGAAGGGCACGTTATTGTCATGCGCCGCGAGCGCCTTGAGATAGGTGCCGATCTTGTTGCAGACGTCGCCGGCGCGCGTCGTGCGGTCGCTGCCGACGATGACGAGATCGACGAGCCCGTGCTGCATCAGGTGGCCGCCGGCGTTGTCGGCGATGACGGTGTGGGGCACCTCTTCGCCCAGCAGCTCGAAGGCTGTCAGGCTCGCCCCTTGATTGCGTGGGCGCGTCTCGTCGACCCATACGTGAACGGGAGCGCCTTGCCGCGTCGCCGCGTAAATTGGCGCCAGCGCCGTGCCCCAATCGACCGTGGCGAGCCAGCCGGCGTTGCAATGGGTGAGGATATTGACGGGTCGGTCGCCGCGTCGCGCCTTGTCGATGAGTTCAGCGCCGGAGCGACCGATGGCCTGGCAGGCGGCCACGTCTTCTTCGGCGATTTTCGCCGCCTCGCCATAGGCGAGTTCGACGCGGTCCGAGACCGGCGCGGCGAGGAGGAGCGCGCGCAGCCGATCGAGCGCCCAGCGCAGATTGACGGCCGTCGGCCGCGTGGCGAGGAGCAGGGCATGGGCGCTCTCGACCGAAGCGTCGGTCGGGTCCCGCATAACGGCGAGCGCCATGCCATAGGCGCCCGTCACGCCGATCAGCGGCGCGCCGCGCACCGTCATATTGGCGATCGCCGCAGCGGCGTCTTCGCAACTTGCGAGCGTTTTTGTCTGGAAACGATGCGGCAGCCGGGTCTGATCGATGATTTGAACGCGCTTCCCGTCCGGGTCGAGCCAAATCGTTCTGTAGTCGCGGCCGTCGATTCTCATGCTTGATTTTCGCCTGCTCAAAAGTCGCGCTTGGATGACGTCGCGATGAGCGTCATGATAAAGGGCGCCGCGACGCCATGCCAGCAGGCGCTCAAACGCGGCTGCTTCACTGGACAGATGGCGCAAGGATTTTCGGTTCGATACGCGGAATCGCTCGACTCCGTCGCGGCGGCGGCCTGGGACGCCTGCGCCAATCCCCCCGGTCTGCTGGACTCGGTCGGCGAACGCTACAATCCCTTCGTTTCGCACGCCTTTTTGCGTGCGCTAGAAGCGTCGAATTCAGTCGGCGCGCGCAGCGGCTGGACTCCAGCGCATGCGCTCGTCGAGGATTCGCGCGGGCGTCTTGTCGCCTGCGCGCCGACCTATATCAAGACGCACAGCCTCGGCGAATATGTGTTCGACCACAATTGGGCGCAGGCCTATGAACTTGCCGGCGGGCGCTACTATCCGAAGATTCAGGTGGCTGCGCCCTTCACGCCGGTGACGGGGCGCCGGCTGCTGGTCGCGCCCGATGCGCTGGAAGGCGCGCGCGAGGCGCTGATCGGCGCCTTCGAGGAACTGCGCAAGGCGATCGGCGCGTCTTCCATCCATGTGACATTTTGCACAGAAGAAGAGCGCGTCGCGCTCTCCGGCGCCGGGTTCGTCCATCGCGCCGGAGAACAATTCCACTTCGTCAATGACGGCTATGCCGACTTCGAGGATTTTCTGGCGCGGCTGACGGCGCGCAAGCGCAAGGCGATCAAGCGCGAGCGGCGCGAGGCGCTCGGCGACGAGCTTGAGATCGATCTCGTCACCGGAAAGGACATTCGGCCGGCGCATTGGGACTCGTTTTTCGATTTCTATATGGATACGGGCGCGCGCAAATGGGGCCACCCCTATTTGACTCGCGCCTTCTTCGACGAGATCGGCGCGCGCATGGCGGACCGCATCCTGCTGGTCATGGCGCGCCGCGGCGCGCGGCATATCGCAGGCGCCATCAATTTTCTCGGCGACGACGCGATCTATGGGCGCAACTGGGGCGCCGTCGAGGAAGTCCCCTTTCTGCACTTCGAGGTCTGTTACTATCAGGCGATCGAATTTGCGATCCGTCATGGCTACCGGCGCGTCGAGGCCGGCGCGCAGGGCGAGCATAAGATCGCCCGCGGCTATCGGCCGGCGATCACCCATTCGGCCCACCTCTTCGCCGACCACAGTCTCGGCGAGGCGGTTTCGGCTTATCTGGCGCGGGAGCGCGCCGCCGTGGCGGAATGGGCCGCCGAGCACGCGGCCGAGCTTCCGTACAAGGTCGAAAATGACGGCTGATTTCGCCGCGCTGTGGCTTCGCCGCACTTGTGCCCTGGCCTGAAACTTGTAAGTCGTGGGCCGTTTGGCGCGAACGGCGGCGGGAATCTCATGACCTATTGTTGCGGCATTCTCGTGCGCGATGGGCTGGTGATGATCGCCGATACGCGCACC
>JBFXJV010000181.1:0-7176 GCA_050174515.1 Methylocystis sp. | reverse complement strand
TTCCCCGGGGCCTTATCGATCCTTATGGGAGCTGTCCCTGGCCTCGCTCGTGGGCTTGGCTACACGGCGCCCACCTACGTTGTAGGTTCCCGGGATCGATGTCCCACGGCTCTTGTGGCCCGCACTCTCCTTCCCTGTTATTGCTCTCGCATGAGTGATCCGAAAGCCGAGCTGCGGCGCCGTGCGCTGGCGCGGCGCGATCTCGTTACGCCGCGCGAAGCGCATGAGGCCGCCGCCACGATCGCCGCGCGGGGGCTCGCGCTCGTTGAACGGATCGCGCGCGACGCGCCGATCGTCTCGGTCTATTGGCCGATCCGCAGCGAACTCAATACGCGCCCGCTCATCGACGCGCTCGCCGCCGGAGGCTGCCGCGTGACGCTGCCGGTCATGCACAAGGTCCGCCATCCGCTGGTCTTCCGCGCCTTCACGCCCGGCGACGACCTCGTCAAGGGACCCTTCGGCCTCTCGGAGCCCGCCGAAGACAGGCCCGCCTACGACCCCGACATTGTGTTTTCGCCGCTCGCAGCCTTCGACCGGCGCGGTTTTCGGCTTGGTTATGGCGGCGGCATCTATGACGCCACGCTGTCCACGCTTCGCGCCAAGAAGCCGGTCGTCGCGATCGGCGTCGCCTACGCCTGCCAGGAAGCGGATCACGTGCCGGTCGAGCCGCACGACCAGCGGCTCGATTTCCTCATGACCGAGCAGGGGACGCTGCAATTCTCCGCGAGTGACGCGGGCGTCAACATCCGTTCAGGCGCGGCGTCTTAAGGCGCGCGGCGCCATCCCGCAATGTTCAGGGGGTCGGCGGCGACGGCAATTTGATAAGTTGGCCGGCGCGGAACCGCTTCGCCTTCAGCTCCGGATTGGCCCGGGCGAGCGCTCGCCATTTTTTCGTCGTTCCATAGAGGCGCTTGGCAATGGATTTGAACGTGTCTCCCGCGCGGGCCGTATAAACCCCTGGGTCTTTCGCAGCGGCGAGCGCTGGCGGCGGCGAGGGTTCGCTGGTTGCGACTTGTGGCGGCGTTTCCGGCTTTTCGTTCGCCACGCTCCCGGCATTTGCTGAAACATCGGGCGCTGCGGTCTCCGCGGGCGTGTCCCCGGACGCCGCCGTTTCGCCCGCTGCGGGCGTCTCCCCGGAAGCCGACGTCTCGCCGGTTGCGGGCGCCTCATCGGCGACCGCCGTCTCATTGGCCGCTGGCGCCTCCTCGGTCGCGGCCGTCTCGTCGGACGCGGGCGTCTCCTCGGTCGCCGTCGCTTCAGCTTCGGCGGCCTCTTCGGTCGACGGCTCATGCTGCTGCGCCGTCGCGGAGTCCGGGCCGGCATCGGACGGAGCCGGACCGGCAACAAGAAGGTAGGCGATTGCAAGGCCTGCGACGGCGACTGAAACTTCAGCGACGCCGCGACGCCGCTGCGGCGGGAAGAGCGGCGGCCGTTCCCGATCGTCGCGGTCGCCCGCCTCCGCTGGTTCCTCCTCCCGCCCGCGCAGCCAGACCACGGCCTCGAACAGGAAATACAGGAACAGCGCCGCCGTCACCGGCGGTTTTCGGAACGGCTCCGGCGCGAACATGTAAGCAACGACCCCGAGCTGGATCACCGCCGAGACCCAAGGCAAGCCAATTGCACCGAGCGCCAGCCGCCGACGCGCCGCGACCGCTGTCGCCAGAATGAAGAGCGCGAGATAGACCCAAAGCAGAGCGCCCTGGCCGCTAAAGCCCCAGCCGAAGGCGCCCGCGCCCAACAAATAGATGAGCCCCAAGGCTGCGGCGGCGTAGGCCGCTTGAACCAATCGCTGCGGTCCCAGCATCCGGCTGAGATGAAAGGCGATGGCCGCGACGAGCGCCGCGATCAAGATCGCGGAGAGATAAGGCGATGGAAGTGAGATCATGAAACCGCGCTCCTTAGCGGTTCAGCGGCCAGCATTCGAGTTTCACTTGAATGCGCATGCTGATGTGACAGTTTCTTGAGGGCGGAGCGGGGCAATGGGCGATTATTTCGACTTCTCCGACACGCCGGCGCTCTCAAACGTCGCCATGTCGCGGTGACAGGCAAGCGCCGCCTTGATCAGGCCGACGGCGAGCGCGGCGCCGGAACCTTCGCCAAGCCGCATGTCGAGATCAAGCAGCGGACGCTTGCCGAGCCGCGCCAGGACCTCGCCATGCGCCCTCTCCGCCGAGACATGGCCGGCGACGCAATGGGCGATCGCGTCGGGCGCGATCGCATGAAGCAGCGCCGCCGCGGCGCAGGCGACATAGCCGTCGAGCACGACGGGAATGCGGTTCAGCCTAGCAGCGGCGATCGCTCCCATCATCGCCGCGATTTCACGCCCGCCGACCCGGCGCAGAATCTCCAAAGGATCGGCCAGATACGGACCATGCAGCGCCAGCGCGGCGTCGATCACGGCGTTCTTGCGCGCAAGGCCGGCGTCGTCAAGCCCTGTGCCGCGTCCCGTCCAGCGCGACGACGGTCCCCCGTAAAGCGCCGCATAGATCGCCGCCGCACTCGTGGTATTGCCGATGCCCATCTCGCCCGGCGCCAGCAGGTCGATCTCGCCGTCGATCGCCTCCATCCCATAGGCGAAGGTCGCCGCCGCCTCGCGCTCTTCCATGGCCGGCGCCTCAGTGAAATCCGCCGTCGGCCGTTCGAGCGCGAGTTCATAGACCTTCAGGCCAACGCCATGCGATTTGCAGATTTGATTGATCGCCGCGCCGCCGGCAAGAAAATTAGCCACCATCTGCTGGGTGACGTCCGCCGGGAAAGCCGAAATCCCCTGAGCGACGACGCCATGATTGGCGGCGAAGACCGCGACGAGCGGGCGTTCGACCGACGGCGCCTCCCTGCCCTGCCAGGCGGCGAGCCATTCGACGATCTCTTCGAGACGGCCGAGCGCGCCCGGCGGCTTGGTGAGCAGGCGGTCGCGCGCCCGAGCCGCCGCCGCCGCCTCCACATCAGGGCCGGGCAACGCGGCCAGCAAAATGCGTATTTCTTCGAAGGGGCGGACGTGTTCAACCATGCCGCCGGCTTTACCGGCTCATGGCGCAATTGGCGAGCGCTCGCGTCATTATGGCGCAGCAATGCACTTTGGCCGTCATTGCGAGCGAAGCGAAGCAATCCAGACTTCCGCGTTTCCTGGATTGCTTCGCTTCGCTCGCAATGACGGCGTGAGCCCGTCGGCGGATTATTTTCGGCCTTTCGCGTTACGCTGGCCGCAGCGCCGAATGGCGCCGCATGGAATCGAAAGCCGAGAGCGCGCGCTCGCGCGCCATAGCGTGCTCGACGCTCGGCCGGGGATAGTTGTCGCCGAGCCGCACGCCGGCCGCGCGCAGAATATCGTCGGGCGCCGCCCAGGGACGGTGGATGTAGCGGGCGTCGAGCCCAGCCAGCTCCGGCACATAGCGGCGCACATAGGCGCCGTCCGGATCGAATTTCTCGCCCTGCAGCGCTGGATTGAATATCCGGAAATAGGGCGCCGCGTCGGCGCCGCAGCCCGCCACCCATTGCCAATTGGCGCTGTTATTGGCGAGATCGGCGTCGACCAGCGTGTCCCAGAACCAGCGCTCGCCTTGTCGCCAATCGATGAGCAGGTGCTTGATCAAAAAGCTCGCCGAAACCATCCGCGCGCGATTGTGCATCCAGCCCGTGATCCATAATTCGCGCATCGCCGCATCGACGAGCGGATAGCCGGTCCGGCCGTTTCTCCAGGCGTCGAGCGCGGTCTCGTCGTCGCGATAAGGAAAGCGCTCGAACCTCCGGTCGAGGGGCCGGTCGGGCATGTCCCGATGGGCGATCAGCAGGTTATGGCAGAACTCGCGCCAACCGAGCTCGCGCAAATAGGCTTCGCCGCCGATGCTGGCCGGTTCGCTGATCGCATGCCAAATGTCTCGCGGCGACAGCTCGCCGAAATGCAAATGCGGGGAGAGCCTCGAGACGCCGACTCGTCCCATGAAATCACGTTCCGATTTGTAATCGGCGACATGGTTGCGCGCGAAGTCCGCCAACTCGGCGCGGGCCGCCGTCTCGCCGACAAGCCAAGCCTTACGCAAGCCGACCGCCCAGTCCGGATTCTGCGGCAGCAACCGCCAGGCGTCGAGGTCCTCGCTGTCGGGCGGGAGCGGCGCAGCATGGAGGCTTGTCGGCGCCGGCAGCGGGCGATCGGGCGGCGGCGCGGCGAGACACGCCCGCCAGAAGGGCGTGAATGTCCGGAAGCTCTCGCCCTGCTTGGTGCGAAGCGTCTCCGGCTCAAACAGCAAAGAATCGTGAAAGCAACGGGTTTCAACGCCGTCGTCATGCAGCTGCGCGATGATTTCCTCGTCGCGCCTGATCGCCCAGGGTTCGTAGACCTTGTTCCAGAAGACGGCGCCGGTGCCGGTTTCGGCGATGATCTGCTCAAACACATATTGCGCCCGCCCGCGGCGCAGCGTCAGCTGCACGCCCCGTTCAGCGAGTTTCTGAGACAGCGCCGCGAGAGAGTGGTGCAGCCACCATTGCGCCGCCGCTCCCGGCCGCCACTGGCCGGGGCTCACGTCATCCAAAACATACAGCGCGACGAGCGGGGCGCCGCTTCGCGCCGCCGCGGTGAGGGCCGGATTGTCCACGATGCGCAAATCATTGCGAAACCAGACAATCGCCGGCGCATTCATATTGAACGAACCCCGTTCGACTCTTCCGAAAGGTTACGCCGCCCGTTCCGCCTCGACGAACGATCCTTGACTTAAGTCGTAACCACTCCCGGAGCCCAGGGTTCCATGATCCACGCCTCTCGACGCCGTTCTCGACGTATTGCTCGGTCAGTGGAGCCGTTTGGCGTGCTTGAGCCCGTAGAGGAAATAAATTCCTATGCCAATTGCCGTCCAGATCAGCAGTCGCAGCCATGTGTCGAGCGGAAGCGCGACCATCAGCGCGAAACAGGACAAAATGCCGGCGACCGGCAGCCAGGGAATGCCGGGCGCGCGGAACGGCCGGACGATTTCGGGATGCATCCGGCGCAGGTGAATCACCGCCATGCAGACGAGCGCAAAGGCGGCCAGCGTCCCGATGCTCACCATTTCGCCGAGAATATCGAGCGGCAACAGGCCCGCCGCGAGCGCGACCACGACGCCGACGAGAATCTGGCTGACGGCGGGCGTGCGCCATTCCGAATGAAGCCTTGCGAAGATCGGCGGCAGCAGTCCGTCATGCGCCATCGCGAAGAAGATGCGCGTCTGACCATAGAGCAGCACCAGTATCGCCGTCGTCAGTCCGGCAAGCGCGCCGAGTTTCACCGCCCAGGCGAGCCAGGACACGCCGGTGTGATCCATCACCAGCGCCATCGGGTCGGGAACGCCGAGTTCCTTGTAGTTGACGACGCCGGTCGCGACAGCCGCGACCGCGATGTAGAGAATCGTGCAGACGATAAGCGAGCCGATGATGCCGATCGGCACGTCGCGCTGCGGATTATGCGCCTCCTGCGCCGCGGTCGAGACCGAGTCGAACCCGATATAGGCGAAGAAGACGACCGAAGCGCCGCGCACCACGCCGCTCCAGCCAAAGACGCCGAACTCGCCGGCATTGTCGGGAATGAGCGGCGTCCAATTGGCCTGGTCGACGTGCGCAGCGCCGAACACGATCACCATCAGCACGACGGTGACTTTGATCGCGACGATGATGTTGTTGAACAGCGTCGACTCGGTCGTGCCGCGTACGAGCAGCGCCGTCAACAGCACGATGATCGCCGCGGCGGGAATGTTGAAGAGGCCGTGCACGGCGCCAGACGGCGCGCCCTGCCCCGTCGGATCGGCGAAATAGGCGGTGGTCAGTTCGGGCGGCAGATGTATGCCGAACCCTTGCATCACGCGATTGAAATAGCCGGCCCAGCCGACCGCGACCGTCGCGGCGCCGGCGGCGTATTCGAGTATGAGATTCCAGCCGATGATCCAGGCGAAAATCTCGCCGAGCGTCACATAAGTATAGGTGTAGGTGCTCCCGGCGACGGGGATGAGCGCCGCAAGCTCCGCGTAACACAGCGCGACAAAGGCGCAGGCGAGCCCCGACAGCAGGAAGGAAATCATCACGCCGGGGCCGGCGTAATTCGCCGCCGCCGTGCCGGTCAGCACGAAAATGCCGGCGCCGATGATTCCGCCGACGCCAAGAGACATGAGCGACGCCCAGCCAAGCGCGCGCTTGAGGCCATCGCCCTCGGCGGCATTATGTTCGGCGATGATCAGATGGACGGATTTGCGGGTGAGATAGATTTTGCTGGCGGGTTGCGACAAGCTTCGCCCTTTCGCGCTGCGCGACGCCTGTGCGCCCGCGCCTTCGGTGGCGCCGATTATCATTGAGGCGCCAAAACATACAAGCGGAAAGAGTTCGCAGCCGAACCAGGGAGCCGCGCTTGGCAGATTTCGCCTTGTAAATCCGTTGCTTCGCGTTCCTGATCGCGCCCGCCAGACACCGGCCCGGCTTGCCTTGCGCCAGTCTTTGCTATAGCAGGGCGCGAACGCGGCGCCGCCGCTTGTTAAGAGGCTAGCTCGAGAATCGCGTCATGAGCCAGAAGCCGATCAACTATTTGCACCTGTCGACGCTCGTCGCCGTGGCGATTCTTGTCGGCACCGAACTCGTTGGCGCGTCCTGGGCGGCTGGCTGGGCGCTTGGCGGCCTGTTCCAACTCGATCCCCTCGTCAGCCGGGCGCTCGAAATCATCTTCTCGCTCGCCGGCCTCATCGGACTCTATTTCTTCATGCGGACCGCCATCCGCAATGAGCCGATTCGCGGCTGAATGGCTGAATAAGAGTCCCGCGCCCTCATGTCTCGCGCCCCACGAAATTATCGCGGCGCGCGCGGGCCCAAGCGCACATCTCCCAAACTTCACAATAAGGACGCCGAGATGGTCGAGAAGCAGGATCGTCGCTCGTTTCTCAAAGCGGCGGCGGCCACGAGCGCATTAGGCGCCGTCGGCGCGCCCCGCAGCGAAGCGGCGACCAGCGTCTCCAATCTCCGGCTCGGCGAGCCGCGATCCTTCTCTTTCGAAACGCTGAAGCAGACGGCGCAACGGCTGATCAAAGAGCCTTATCGCACGCCGAACATCCCTTCGCCGGAAATCACCTCGCAGATCGATTACGAGAAGTGGGGACAGATCACCTACAACACCGACCATGCGCTTTTCGCCAATACCATCGAGCGCTTCCCGCTCGAATTCTTCCA
>JBFXJV010000180.1:0-7165 GCA_050174515.1 Methylocystis sp. | reverse complement strand
CGACAAGATGCCGACTTTCTGGCGCATGGGGCGCGGCGCGCGCCAGCTTTTCGACCCGCGCCAGTTTCGCGGCGTTGGATTCGCCCGAGAGCGCGTCGAGATAGGCGGCGCCAAGATCGGGATGGGGTTTTGTCGCCCACACCGTCTCAATGAGCTTCAGCGCCTGCTTGCGGTCGCCATGACGGACGAGCACGCGCGCGGCGGCGACGGCGGCGGGGGCGAAGCCTGGCCGGCGCTTCAGCGCCTGGCGCGCGAGATGCAGCGCGTCATGCGGATGCTCGCGCTCCTTCTCCATCGCCATCGCGGTTTCGACGACCGCGCGAAGGTTCTGGGCCGTCTGCGCGTCGAGCGCCTTGGCGTTAAGACTCGCTTCGATCGCCTCGCGCGCCTTCTGCCAGTCGCCCCGCCCGGCGAGATGTTCGAGCATGGCGGAGCCTGCCCAGGGGACCGGCGCGATGGCATGCGCCTCCTTGGCGAAGTGATGCGCCGCGTCGGCGTCCTCGCGCCGGCGCGCCTCGATATGCAGTCCACGCAGGCCGAGAAGCTTGGTTTCCGGCTTCAGCGTCATCTTATGAAAGGTCTCTTCGGCGAGCCGCCGGTCGCCCGCGAGCTGCGCCGCCTGGGCTTTCAGAAATTGCGTCAGCGGCTCGTTCGGCAGCAAGCGTTCGGCGACATGGGCGGCCTTGCGGGCGCGGGCGGCGTCGCCGGTCCCGACCGCGATCAAGCCCTGAGAGAGCGCGTCAAATCCCTTGTCGCGGCGTTTCAAGCGCGAGCCGCCGGTCCAGCGGCCGGGCATGCGCAGCGCCGCCATGACGATCGCCCAGATCACGATCGTCGCGGCGACGAGCAGAAGCAGCCCTCCGACCGCCACCGGTATCGACGCCTCGAGCTGATAGCCGGCGAAGTCCAGCGTCAGCGAACCCGGCTGTTCGATCAGCCATTCGAGGCCATAGGCGACCGCCGCGAGCGCAATGATGAAAAAGAGGAGAAACAGCATGGCGATTGATCCTGCTCATTCCTTCGTTGCGACGAGCGCGGCGATCGCGCCATGCAAGAGACTTTCAGCCGCCTGTCCCGCTTCAATGCGCGCCCGCAGCGTGGCGCCGAATTCCTTGGCCTCGTTCTGCGCCGCTTCAGGAAGCGTCGCAAACAGCGCGGCGGCCTGAGCAAGGTCGCCATGGGCCAGCGCGGCGTCGATGTGGGCGACTTTCTCTTCGACCGTCCGAGCCTCTCCGGTCGGCGCGCCGGACGGTCGAACGCGCACGAGCTTGCTCGCGCCTTTCATCAAATGATGCGCGAGATCGCCGGAATCGCCGGCTTCGAGCGCGTGAATGCGTTTGGCGGCGGGCGCGAAGTCGGCTTTCAGCTGCACCGCGGTCGGCGCGCCTTTTTCGGCGAAGGGCGACAGCGCCGCCAGAGCCGCGGGATCGGCGCCGAGGCGCGTCAGCGCCTTCGCCTCCACGGCATAAGGCCTGCCTGCCTCCAGCTCGCGCTGAAGCGCATAGGAGACGACGACAAGCGCGGCAGGTCCCTCGGGCGTCTTGGCCGCGGCGGCTTCAGGCGCCGCGCGCGTTTCGCCTTTGGGCGAATCGAGGCGCCCGCGCAGCGCTTTCATTTCCTCGCCGAGCTCGTCGATGCGCCCTTCGAGCGCGGCCAGTTGATCGCTGGGGGTGAGCGCGGCTTCCGGGCCGCTTCCGGCGGCATCGGTCGCAGGGCGCGCCTTCGCCGCCGCATCCGCCGCCGCCTGAGCGGCGTTGGCGGCCGCCCCCGCGGCTTCAGCCGCGTGCAGCGCCCGCTGCGCCAGATCTTCGGCCGACTCGAGCCGACTCTGCAACGCCGCGACAGCCGCCTTCTGCGCGTCGATGGCTGCATTCTGCGCCTCGCTGACGTGGTTCGCCGCCGGCTCCGGGCGCTGCTCGTTCAACGTCGGCTCAGCCGCCGTTTCGGCGGGCTTCACCGGCGTTGTTTCGGCGGATTCGGTCGGCGGGGCAGGCGGAGCCTCGGGCGACGCCGGGGTGGTCTGAGCCGGTTCGGCGGTTTGCGCCGGCGCCGTTTGGGCAGGCTCCGGCGGCGGGGCAGGCGGAGCCTCGGGGGCCGCCGCGGTCGCTTGCGCCGGTTCCTCCTGTTGGGCCGGTTCTTTCTCCCCAAACAGCGCGCTGAGCCGGTTCTTCAGCTCGTCGAAGACGACGCTCCCCTGATCGACATAAGGCTCCGCATAATCGGCGACCGCCTTCAAACGCTCGTCCCGGTCCTTGAAAGCGATCGCCGCATAGAGAGCCGCGCCTGCGAGGACGGCGAGAAGCAGCAGCGTCGACAACAGCGAGGCGAATATCGAGCGGCGCTTGCGTTTGACGGGGGCCGGCGGCGGCGGTTGGGGCGGGGGCTCCGCCGTCTCGGGCTGCGCTTCGGAGAGGTCGATGCGGTTCGGTTCTTCGTCGTCCGGCGAGACCATTGGCTAATCCTTACGCTACCGGCCTCTTATAGTTGATGCATTCGGCGCCCGCAAAACGGGCGGTCATTTCAGCTCGCCGCCTCAACAAGCTGCAATGTGCGACGGGCGATGTCGAGATGCAGGCGCTCGACCATTTTTCCGTCGATCTGCACCACGCCTTTGTCGGCGTTTTCCGGTTCGTCGAATATCGCGATGATCCGGCGTGCGAAGTCGACCTCCTCGTCGCTTGGCGCGAAAATCTCGTTCACCGGACCGATCTGGCTCGGGTGAATGAGCATTTTTCCGTCGAAGCCGAAATCGCGGCCCTGCTCCGCCTCGCGCCGCAGACCGTCAAGGTCGTTGAAGTCATTATAGATGCCGTCGATGATCTCGATGTTATGGACCCGCGCCGCCAGCACGCCGGCCGAAAGCCAGGAGAGCAGCGCCTGGCGTCCCGGCGTCAGGCGCGCGCGCGTCGACTTGGCAATGTCGTTGGGGCCAAGGATCAGAACTTCAAAGCGCGAGGCCGGATCGTCGGCGGCGCTCGCGATTTTTTCGATGTCGAGCACCGCGCGCGGGGTCTCGATCATCGCCCAAAGGCGCGTCTCTCGCGGCGCGCCCGCGGCGACAAGGTCGGCCGCCGCCTTCAGAATCTCGTCGCGAGAATTGACCTTGGGAATGACGATGGCGTCCGGCCCGAGCGGCGCGATAGCGGCCATGTCGGGCCTGTACCATTCCGAGCCGCGGGCGTTGACTCGCACGACAAGCTGGCGGGCGCCGTAGCCGCCGTCCGCCACCGCCGCCGCAACCTGGTCGCGGGCCGTCGCCTTGGCGGATTCCGCGACCCCGTCTTCGAGTTCGAACATCAGCACGTCGGCGGCGAGCGTCTTGCCCTTCTCCAGCGCTCGGGCGTTCGAGCCCGGCATGGCCAGCACGCTGCGCTTCAATCGCGAAATCATTCAAAACTCCGATGGCGAGACGATTTGGCTGTCTTGACCCCGTCGCGTGATCTACACAATAACCGCTGGGTCCGCCATCCGCCCCAGGCAATGCGCAGGAAGGAACGTTAAATGGCCGATCACGAGCCGTCGTCGGGCGCGACCGGTCTTCCGGAAGCGCTCATCGAGGGCTACGAATCCTTCATCAGCGGGCATTTCCTCGCCGAACACGACAGATTTGAAGAATTGTCGGTCAAAGGCCAGACGCCCAAAACGATGATCATCAGCTGCTGCGACTCGCGCGTCGCGCCCGAGGCGATTTTCAACGCCGGCCCCGGCGAGCTTTTCGTGCTGCGAAACGTCGCGGCGCTCGTGCCGCCCTATGAGCCTGACGATCATTTTCACGGGGCGTCGGCGGCGCTCGAATATGCGGTCATGGCCCTGAAAGTCTCCGACATCGTCGTGCTTGGCCATGGCCAGTGCGGCGGCGTTCGGGCCTATGCGCAAATCGCGGCTGACCCGGATACGCCTCGGCTGAGCCACAGCGACTTCATCGGCGACTGGATCAAGATGCTCGGCCCCGCCGCCGATCGCCTTGGCGTCGCGCCTAACCCCAAGGACAGCGTCTATGTCGAGCGCCTGGAATTCGAGGCGGTGAAGGAGACGTTGCGCAATCTGCGGTCCTTTCCGATGGTCCAGGTGCTCGAACATCACCGGCACCTGCGGCTGCACGGGGCGTTGTTCCGGATCATGGACGGCCGCCTGTTCTTGCTCGACGAATCGACCGGCGCGTTCGAACCGATCTGCGAAAAGGCCTATTCGGCCGCTTTCGCCGAGGCGCGCTTTTGACGGCGGACGCATCGGACAACCGCCGCGCTCCCTTCATCGCCGGTCTCCATGAACTCGCCGACGGCTATGACGCGATCCTCTGCGACGGCTGGGGGGTGCTGATCGACGGAAGGCGCCATTTCCCGCAAGCCGCAGAGGCGCTCAGGCGCTTTCGCGCCAGGGGCGGAACGGTGGCGCTGATCACCAACGCCTCGCGGCCAGACGACGAGGTCCGCCGGCAGCTCATGGGCCTCGGCGTTCCGCAGGACTGTTTCGACGATCTGGTGTCGGCGGGGGAGCTCGCGCTGCGTGAAATCGTCGCGCGCGACGGGCAGGCGGTCTATCACCTCGGACCGGCGCGTGACGACGGGCTGTTCCGCGAGGCGGCGCGTCGGCTTGGCGCGCCGGTCATGCGCGTCGGGCCGGACGCAGCCGACTACGTCGTCTGCACCGGCCTCTTGAACGAGCGCAATGAAACGCCCGCCGACTATGACGAACTGTTGGCGCGGCTGAAGGCGCGCGACCTGACGATGCTGTGCGCCAATCCCGATATCGTCGTCGCGATCGGCAATGATCTGGTCTATTGCGCCGGCGCCCTGGCGGAGCGCTATGCGGCGATCGGCGGCCGGGTCCTAACCTTCGGCAAGCCGCATCCCCCGATCTACGCCGCCGCCTGCGAGCGGCTGAAGAATCTGCGCGGCGATCTCGACAAATCGCGGATTTTGGCGATCGGCGACGGCGCTTTCACCGATCTCGCGGGCGCCGGCCGCGCGGGGCTGGATTTCCTCTTCATCATCCATGGGGTGCATCGCGAGGAGCTTCATCCCGAAGGCGGCGCCCTGGACGAAGCGGCGCTCGAATCGCTCTTTGCGCGCGCCGGCGCGCGTCCCAAGGCTTTGGCTCGCGAGCTTTTCTGGTAAAAGGGGCTGAGCGGGCCCCGTTCCCGAGCTCACAATCAGCGACGCAACTTCCGGTGCCTCCATGTCGACGCCGTTCAAAATCTATTATTTCGAAGATCTGAGCGTCGGCATGCGCGAGACGCTGATGAAGGCGGTGATGGACGACGACGTGATCGCCTTCGCCGATCTTTCCGGCGACCGCAATCCGATCCATCTCTCCGATCACTTCGCCTCGAAGACGCGCTTCGGCGAGCGCATCGTTCATGGCCTCTATACGGCGTCTCTGATTTCAACGGTCATCGGCATGTATCTGCCCGGCCCCGGCGCCGTCTATCTGTCGCAGACCTTAAACTTCCGCGCCCCGGTGAAGATCGGCGACGTCATCACCGTCATCGTCGAAGTCGTCGAGCTGATTGAAAAAGGCCGGCGCGCCAAGCTCAAATGCGAATGTCTTGTCGACGGCAAGGTCGTGCTCGACGGGGAGGCCTTCGTCATGGTGCCGAGCCGCGAACAGGTCGTCCGCGCCGCGGCGCCAGCGCCATTGGAGGAAAAGCCGGCCTCGGCTTGAATATCCGGCCCGCGCCTTTGTCCGCATCCTTCATCGTCGCGCGCGACCCGCAAGCGCCGCCGCCCGGGCTCGAAGGCGCCGTCGCGGCCATCGGCAATTTCGACGGGCTGCACAGGGGCCACCGCGGGGTCATCGCCCGCGCCCAGGCGCTCGCTGCACGACTTTCGCGCCCCTGCATTCTCCTGACCTTCGAGCCTCATCCGGCGGATGTCTTCGCCGGCGAGACGGTGATTTTCCGGCTCACGCCGCCCGACGCCAAAGCGGCGCAGGCGGCGAGGCTCGGGCTCGACGGCATGATCGTGCTCACCTTCGACAAGGATTTCTCGCAGAGCCCCGCGCGCGTTTTCACCGAGAAAATCCTGCACGAGCGCCTGCGGCTGTCGGCCGTGGTCGCCGGCTATGATTTCCGCTTCGGCGCCGGCCGCGAGGGCGGACCGGAGTTTTTGCGCGCCGAGGGGGAGCGACTCGGGATGATTGTCGAAATCGTCGACCGCATCACCCAGGACGAAGCAGGCAGCCTGGACGCCGTCTCCTCGACGGCGACGCGCGAAGCGCTCGAGCGCGGCGATGCGGCGCTGGCGCGCCGCCTCCTCGGCCACCCCTATTTCATTCGCGGCGTCGTGCGTCACGGCGACAAGCGGGGGCGCGAACTGGGCTTTCCCACCGCCAATATCGCGCTCGATCCCGCCAACCGGCTCAAGCACGGCATCTACGCCGTAACCATTGAAGTCGACGGGAAGCTCCATCAGGGCGTCGCGAGCTTCGGTCGGCGGCCGACCTTTGACAATGGCGCGCCGCTGCTCGAAGTTTTCATCTTCGATTTCGACGGCGATCTTTATGGCAAGGAGGCGGAAGTCGCCTTCTATGGCTTCATCCGGCCGGAAGCGAAATTCGACAACGTCGAGTCGCTCGTCGAAAGAATGCGCGTCGACGTCAACGAAGCGCGAAGCCTGTTGGCCGAAAGCGGCGCGTCAATCGAAAGCGCCTAATCTGTTGCCATAATTTGCGCGCGATCTAGCTTGGAGACATCATCCCCGACAGGAGGGAGCGCCATGGACGAAGAGCCCAAGGGACGGGTCGAAATCATTTTGCCGGGCGAGGAGACCGACGCCTCTCGCATCTGGGTCGCGACCGGGCGCGCCGGAAGGATAAAGGTCGTCAAGCTCTCGCCCTGGCAGAGCCTGATGGTCACCGCGGCGCTGCTGCTGTTTCTGTTCATCGGCTTCACGCTGCTGTCCGGGGCGTTTCTGGTGTTGCTCGTCATCGCCGTCGTGGCGGGCGGCTTCGCTTATCTTGCCGGGCTGCTCGGGTTGAAACGGCTGCGCTAGAGCGTTTCCCGTTTTAGCTGAATCGAGTGGGATTCCTAATTAGTTAGGATTGTGATTCAAGATGCTGGCTGGGATGGAGGCCAGCATCTGATGGCTCGACCTCTTTCGAACGATCTTCGTGAGCGCGCCGTATCGGCGGTCTTGGCGGGCGAGAGCTGCCGGTCTGTGGCGTC
>JBFXJV010000179.1:0-7207 GCA_050174515.1 Methylocystis sp. | reverse complement strand
GCGGGTGGCGGCGCCGCTCCGATGGCGCCAGGATCGCGGCCTATGCATGCGCGCTCACAACACCGTGTCCGCGGCGGTTCCGTTGGACAGACGATCAGCCCGCGCCGGCGCATGTCATGCGCCGCGCGCGAATCGTCTCTCGGCCAATAATAAGACTGTGTGACAGATTTTCGCAGGCGCCACTGGCGCAGTCCTTGCTACGATTGCAAAAAAAGGCCGGCAGGCGCGGAAAATCCTGGACGCCGCCACCGAAGGGAGTTCTCACAATGGCCTCACGCCTGACGCAGTTCGATGAACTGGCTGGAGTGGACGGCTGCACTCGCGCTCCTTATCGGAAGCTTTCGCAGTGGCTTGCCGAGACGCCGCCGGAGCTCCTGGCGTCTCGGCGCGAGCAGGCGGAGCTTTTGTTTCGGCGCATCGGCATCACTTTCGCGGTCTATGGCGCACAGGAGGCCACGGAACGACTCATTCCCTTTGACATCTTGCCGCGCATACTTTCCCGCGCCGAATGGACGGCGCTCGAAAAAGGCCTGATCCAGCGCGTTTCGGCGCTTAACGCCTTCCTCGCCGACATCTACGGCACCGGCGAAATCCTGAAGGCCGGCATCGTTCCGGCGGATCTCGTCTACCGAAACCCTGCCTACTGCCCGGATATGGCGGGCCGGCGCGTGCCCTACGACATTTACGTCCATATCGCCGGCGTCGATATCGTGCGCACCGACGATCAGGGCTTCTTCGTTCTCGAGGACAATGCGCGGACGCCTTCGGGCGTTTCGTATATGCTCGAGAATCGCGAAGTCATGATGCGGCTTTTTCCTGAGCTTTTCGCGCTGCATCGCGTCGCCCCGATCGAAAACTATCCCGACGAACTGCTTGCGACCTTGCGCTCGGTCGCGCCGCCCCACGCCAACGGCGATCCGACGATCGTCTTGATGACGCCCGGCCAGTATAATTCGGCCTTCTACGAACATTCGTTTCTAGCCGACAAGCTCGGCGTCGAACTGGTCGAGGGACGTGATCTGTTTGTCCGCGACGAAATCGTCTTTATGCGCACGACCGAGGGTCCGCGCCGTGTCGACGTGATCTATCGGCGCATCGACGATGATTTCCTCGATCCGCTGTGCTTCCGGCCGGATTCGGCTCTTGGCGTCGCAGGCCTGATGGGCGCCTACCATGCAGGCAATGTGACGCTCGCGAATGCAGTCGGGGCAGGAGCCGCCGACGACAAGGCGATGTATACTTACATGCCTGAGATCATTCAGTTTTATCTCGGGGAAGCGCCTCTCTTGCAGAATGTTCCGACCTTCCGCTGCCGGGAAGAGAAAGCGCTCGCATACGTCCTCGATCGTCTCGGCGAACTTGTGGTTAAGGAAGTGAACGGCTCGGGCGGCTATGGCATGCTGGTCGGACCGCATGCGACCAAGGCGCAGATCGAGGAGTTCCGCGCCAAGCTTAAGGCGGCTCCGCAGAATTTCATCGCTCAGCCGACGTTGGCGCTCTCGACATGCCCGATCGCGCTGGCGAGCGGCGTGGCTCCCCGCCATGTCGATCTGCGGCCCTTCGTGCTTCAGGGCGCAAATGGCGCGCGGGTCGTGCCCGGCGGTCTGACCCGGGTGGCGATGACCGAGAACTCGCTCGTGGTGAATTCGAGCCAGGGCGGCGGCACCAAGGACACCTGGGTGATCGACGACGCCTGGGTCGACGAGAAGGCGATGGGCCAAGCGTGATAGAACGCTCGCAATGCTTCGCAAAGCACGCAGATGATCGCCGAAGCAGATCGTAACCGGACGAGCTGATGCTTTCACGCACCGCCGACAATCTCTATTGGCTTGCGCGCTACATGGAGCGCGCCGACTTTTTGGCGCGCGCGATTCAGGCGTCGCGCCGCCTCGCCGCGCTGCCGAAGGCTTATGGCGGCGACGAAACCGAGTGGGAAAGCGTCTTGCTGTCCTCTGGCGCGGCGCAGGCGTTCGAAGAGTCCGGACGCCCGGTCGACGAAGCCAATGTCATCGGATTTCTCACCTTTGCCCCGGAGAATCCCGGATCGATCCGCAACTGCCTGGAGCAGGCGCGGGCCAACGCCCGCGCCGTCCGCACGGCCTTGACCACCGAAATGTGGGAGTCGATCAACGACGCCTATCTCGAAATGCGCGCGCTTGAGTCGCGCGGCGGCGTTGCTTGCGCCCAGGAGCTCGCCCGCTTTCTCGAACTCATCAAGCAGACCTCGCTGACCTATGACGGCGGCGCCTATCGCACGATGCTACGCAATGACGCTTACTGGTTTTCGCGCGTCGGCCTGTTCATCGAACGCGCCGACAACACGGCGCGTCTGCTCGATGTGAAATACCACGTGCTGCTGCCCGAAAAGGAGATCGTCGGCGGGTCGCTCGACTATTTCCAATGGTCGGCGATTCTGCGCGCCGTCTCCGCGCATACCGCGTATCACTGGGTCTATCGCACCAGCATGAAGCCGTGGCTCGTCGCCGATCTCTTGATCCTGCGGCCGGAAATGCCGCGCTCGCTCATTTCCTGCTATGAGTCGATCGTGCGCAATCTCGACAACCTCGCGCGCGCGCATGGGCGCCAGGGCGCCTCACAGCGTCACGCACGCGGCGTCTATGGCAGGCTTGAGAAACTCAGCATGGAAAGCGTCTTCCAGGGCGGGCTGCATGAATTCGTGCAGTCCTTCATCGCCGAGAACAATCGGCTTGGCGCGCTGATTTCCGAGCAATATCTCTTTTGAGCGACATTCGATGCGCATTCGCATACGCCACGAAACCACCTATCGCTATGCGGAGCCGCCGCGCACGGCCGTGCAACATCTTCGCCTGACGCCGCGCAATCACGACGGACAGCATGTCGTCAGCTGGCGCATCGACGTCGATCGCGACTGCCGGCTGGTTCAGTCTGAAGACGCCTTCGGCAATATTCTTCACCGCTTCTCGGTGGATGGGCCGATCGATTCAATCTCCACCGTCGTCGAGGGGGAGGTCACCACCTTCGACATAGCCGGGGTGGTGTCAGGCGCCGTCGAGCGTTTTCCGCCGATCCTCTACATGCGCGAAACGCCGCTGACGGCGCCGAGCGCGGCGATCAGCGCATTCGCGCGCGAAACCGCGTCAAAGGCAAGCGGGACTCTCGCCAAGCTGCATGCGCTTCTCGGCGCGCTCTATGAATCTTTGACATTCGACGCCGACGCCACCCATGCGGCGACGACGGCGGCGGAATGTTTCGAGCATCGACAGGGCGTCTGCCAGGATTTCGCGCATCTCTTCATCTCCTGCGCGCGCGAGATCGGCGCGCCGTCGCGCTATGTGAGCGGTTATTTTCTGCGCAGCGACGCCGAGGATCAGGTCGCCGGCCACGCCTGGGCGGAGGCCTATGTCGAGGATCTCGGCTGGGTGGGGTTCGACCCCGCGCATGGCGTTTCGCCGCATGAGAATCATGTGCGCGTGGCGATGGCGCTCGACTATCTCGGCGCGGCGCCGATCCGCGGCGCGCAGTCCGGCGGCGCCGGCGAAACCATGGACGTCAAGATTTGCGTTGTGCAGGCGCCCGCCTTCAGCCCGTCCCAATCGCAGTCGCAGTAGCTGCGCTCAGCAAAATGGCGGCTGCGCCGCGCGTTGCGCCTTCGCGCGACTCGCCGCCGCTTCGCGAAGCTTCGCGCGGGCCGGTCGCGTCGCCTGACGCGAAGCGCAGACAAATCTCATCATACTGGAAATCGTAAGCGCCGTTCTGGCTCAGCGCGATGACGACGCGCTGCCAGACGCCCTTCCTCGCCCAACGATGATAGCGGGTATAGACCGTGTACCATTTGCCGAACTGCGGCGGCAGTTTGCGCCAGCCCGAGCCGGAGCGAAGAATCCAGAACACCGCTTCGAGAAAAAGCCGGTTGTCGCGCCCATGGCGGCCGGCGTCGCCAGCTTTTCCGGGAAGGACGGGGGCCACGGCCCGCCATAGTTCTTCGGAAAGATAATTTTCGATCAATTGATCCTCCGTCGCCGCGATGCGACGTCGAGCCGCTCGGACGGAACTGGAGGTCAGCGGCCGCCCGCAACCGAATGAGAGCTAACTCTACCTTAAGTAGTAAATTATTGCAACACAACCTGATTGGATGACGGCGACAATGCAGGTTTCCGGCGTCGCTGAGTGGGAACGCCGCGCGCTTGCGACTTGCGCGCCCCTGTGGCACACAGTCGCCGAACGCGCCGACACGGTTTTTTCGAATTTCGGCCGGTCCAGCGCTGCAGTAGCTCAGTGGTAGAGCACTCCCTTGGTAAGGGAGAGGTCGAGAGTTCAATCCTCTCTTGCAGCACCATTTTTCAATAGATTACTCAAGGCGCTGGTGAAGCGCGCCGCTGCAATCGAGGCGGGGAAGCGCCCGCGCCGCAGGACAATTTAACTCAGGCGGTCACGAGCGAAACGACATTTCACTATTTGGGCCTTTTCATGCGCAGAGAAAGGGCAACCCTGACTGGCGACGGGGCAAGCCAATGCGGTAATGCGCCGAAGTGATGATTGATCCGAAGGCGACATCTAGTCGCTACGAACCCGATCGCTGGCCGGGCCGCGACCGTGTTTATTCATCCGCTTGGTCCGAACGCGCTGTTCATTCAACGTATATCGAGTTCTTCCCTATTGTCTGTCAGCATTCGCCGAATAACGTCGTTGATCGGCTTGGACGTTAACCTCTCGGGTCCCGAAAACGGATAATTCAAAATTATCATCAGAAATAAGGTTGAGCCGATGATCGCGGCGAGCCCCGCGGTCATCAAGATCTGTGCGGTGACATATCTCGTCGCAAAGAACGCGGGATAGGCCAGAGTGATTATCACGCCAAGTAACAAAACTCCCCAAATCACAGGCTTCACTTGGCCGCCAACCTCGGACAACCTTTCCAGCCGATAGTCAGAGATTTGTTGCATGAGATTGATGGCGTGCATGACGCTCGGGAGGAGTCCGAGATGTTCAGGCTTGGTCTGCCCGATCGCATGGCTTAACCGGGCCTGGGCGTCTGTGACCGTCGGGCTGCCCCGAAGACCAATTTCCATCAGCGGCCACTCCTTATCGCGCACCTCGATAGCGTAGGCGACAAGGGCTTGCCGTATCCTTTGACCCGCTTCATCCGGAAAGTTGAAAGAGACTCGGTGTAGGTTGAAGAACCTTTCAGCTTCGGCGTGGACGACTCGTCCGGTTCGTTCAAATTCATTCCAAACGACAATCACCACAAAGGCAAGGAGCACGGCGTAGGCGACTCCGACGACCGCATATTTGAACCCAGCGACCTCGTGGTTGGCCGCCAGGAGCTCGACGCCGAAGCGCCAACGCGCCAAGAGCTGAAGGCCGACGCTGAAACAAACGCAACCTCCAACGACAAGCAGTGCGATTTTCCAGACGGGCAACGCATTCAAAATTTCTATCCCGCTCAAGGGGAGTCTCCTGTCAGCTTCTTGTCGCCGCGCGCAAAGTTTCAGCGGAGCAAGTCCAGAGGGTCCGCTCGACGCTGGCCTGCGGGGAGGCTGGATGCTCGGGATGTCTTGGTCAACCCCCCGCCGCCTTATCGCTCTGGCGTCGACTCCGTCCAAGTCTGCGCCATTGGCGTTGTGGACCGCCATTTCAGGCCGCTCGCCCGCAACCGCGCGCGTGACGCCGGCCTGAACCCCGAACGCCCAATCGTCGGCCTTCCTGACGTGTCTATGCCGTTCTCGTTGCTGGCGAACTGACTGCCGGGTCGAACGAATGTCAGTCTCGATGGCGGCTCAGGGTCATAAGCGGACGCTTTGAGATCGGGTTGTCGGCCGGAATCGTGGAGCGGGACGTCAAAAACGTTTTGGAAGCCTCCTCGGCAATCCTTTCCAATGAAGACGTCCCGCCGATACATTCGCGGTCGGGCGTTTATGTTGCGTCCCGGGGCTTGGCGCTGCGGACGTCAGTCTGTCTTCAGAGTGGCGCTCACGCTTTGCGCCGCAAATCGTAACCGAGCGGCGCGCCGATCCTTCTCCGCCGCCTGGGAAGCGCGCCGACCTGTCTGAGGCGGAAATTCGAGGCGCCGTGGCGCCATCTGGCATTTCGGCTTACAGTAACAGCGCATTCAGCATTTTTCCTGCAGCCCTTTGAGCAAAGGCCGGCAATTTGGACGACCGCCACTCCGAAAGGCAGAGCGACATGCGACCGTCTCGTTTCCTCCGTCGGATTACAATCAACGTCATCTGCTTTGCGGCGTGTCTTTTCGGAGCGGGCGCTTCGGTGGCGCAAGACGAATACGTCAACACGCCATTCGGCATGGTCCCGAAGGAGTGCTACCGGCAGCACCCCGCCGGAACGACTCTGCAAGAAATTCCCAACGGCGTGCGGGCCAATCACGCAGACGGCACCACGCAAGACTACATTTCCACCGAAAAATGCATCGCCTTTGGCAAAGCATTCAAAGCATTCAAGGGATCGAGCGAGCGATCCGCCGCCACGCCCGCCCCCATCGCTCATGGGTGGTTCAATTACGCCAGCTGGACGTCGCCGCAGGGCGTTGGCAAGTTCACGGCCGCCTATAAGCTTCCGAGGCTTCCAGCGAATCCCGGCCCGCAATATGTGTATTATTTCATTGGCGCACAAAGCGAGGCCGGAATCCTGCAACCGGTAATCGGTTACAACCAGATCGGCGGCGCCGGTTGGACGCTTTCGTCGTGGTATTGCTGTCCCAAGGGCACGGTCAATCAAGGTAACGTCGTGTCAGGCATGGGACCCGAGGACGTCATTCAGGCGTCGATCGTTCAGACCAGTCAGTCGCCTTCAACATATTCGATCACCGGCGTTTGGCGCGGAAACGCAGCGGGTCTGAATGTCGTCGTCGGCAGCGAAGTCTTCAATTGGCCCAATGTAACGCTCGAGGCTTATGGCGTATACTCCTGCGACCAGTTGATGACCGGCCCGTTCACGTTCAGCAAGCTCGCCATGACGGGGGTCGACGGTAATCCCATGAAACCTGATTGGGCGCTCTCCCCGCCGCCTAAAGGGTTCACGGCATGCGACGGAAAGCTCTCAGTGAACGGCGGAATGGTCACCATTGAGGAGAACGGGGTGAACTAGAGCGCTTCCCGATCACATGGAATCATGTGATCGATAAGGAATCGCTCAAAATCAGAATGTTGGAGCAGGTTCTCTTCGAAAAAGTCTGTCAACTTTTTCGGAACCTGCTCTAGAGCGTTTCACT
>JBFXJV010000178.1:0-7212 GCA_050174515.1 Methylocystis sp. | reverse complement strand
CGGCGTCTGGAAGCTGGCTCCCTCGCGGCGGATGTCAAAGGCGAGCAACTCCTGGTGCATCGCTTCCAGTGAACGGCGGTTGCCCTGCACGATGCGGAATAGCTCCCAGGGCGTGACGAGCCCGTTGAGCATCGCGTGCGCGACGATCGCCGCGTGGCTTCGCGTCTGGAATTCGACCCCGTGATAGCGCTCGGTGACGCGCTGGAGACGCACCATCGGCCCAGGCGTCAAATAAGGCGGCGGTCCGATCTCGCGCAGATCGCGCAGAACGTCTTCGTCGCCGCGCCTTGTTGCTTCCTGCAAATCATAGGCATATTCGCGTCTGTGCTGTTCGCTGAAGGAAATGATCGGCGCCACGGCAATAAGACCAGAAATCTTGTCGGGATGAGCCTTCCCGTAAAGCATACCGAGGGCCGCGCCCCAGGAATGACCGACTAGCAGAATGCGATTGCGGCCATGTCGCCGCCGCAGATGCTCGATGAGCCGGTCAAGATCGGCGACATGTTGAGCGATGGTGAGTGACGCCGCGGGCGCATCGGGATCGAATGACCGCCCCGCGCCACGCTGATCGTAATAGACGACGAGGAAGCGACGTTCGAGATCGCTGTTGAAATAACGAAACAGCGGTCGCTCCGTCCCGCCGGGGCCACCGTGAAGCCAAACCAAAAGCGGCGCATCCGCCCTGTCGCCACGTGTTTCGACATAGAGCCGCGCTCCGTTGATGTCGACAAAGCCAGACGCTGCAATCGGTCCGCTCGAATCGGTTAATGACTCCTCTCGTGCGCCCGCGCCCGCAGCAGTCAAAGCGCAAAGACAGGCCGCGAACGCCAAGCCGGCGTATGCCTTGTATAATATATTGACCGGGCTCATCGTCGCATCACTGCTGGAGAGGGAAAGAGAATCTTGTGTCAGGCCGTCAGGCGGCGAAGGGATCGTAGCTTCCAAAATTCCATACGTTGCCCTCGTTGTCCCACACATCATAGGCGCGCCCTGGATAACCCTGATTGTCATATGGCTCTCTGATGATGCGCGCGCCGGCGGCCCTGGCGCGCGCCGCGTGCGCGTCCGGATCTTCGATCACGGCGCAGACGCACATCGTGATCCCGCCCGCCTCCTCGGGTGTCTTCCACTTGAAGAGGCCTTTCGTGTCGCCCGGCCGATCGCTGCCGAGCATGATCATATTGCCGTCGAGCACGAGCTGTGCGTGACAAACGATCTTGGGGTCGGCTTCTTCGACGTAAACCGCATGGCGTTCGAAGCCGAAAGCAGCGCAAAGGAATTCGATCGCGGCCGGCGCGTCCTTATAGCGAAGGCAGGGAATGAGGGCGTGATGAGGCATGGCGTTCCTCCTTTCGAGACAATCCACTTAGCGAAGCGCGGCTCTTCAATTGTCGGGCGAAATACCGGTTTCGCGAGCGCCGCGCCGTTGATCATCACGGTTTTTGTAACAGCGCGCTATGACAACGCTTTACAGATAAACGATTGGCGACCTTTAGGTCATGCGCCGTCGCGGCGGCAAGCTGTTCGTTGAATTCCGCCTCACTGACATGACCGGCCGGTTCGGCGAGCAGCAGCGCGGCGCCGCTTTTCATGGCGCACGCGGCCTCGGCGAAAAAGTTGTCGGCGGAAGGCGTCTCGTGCACAACGGCGAAGGCGAATGTGAAATCGATCGCTCCATCGAGATCATTGAGGTTCATCGATTCGTCGTGCGCCACACGTGCGTCGATACGGTCGAAGAGGCCCGCCTTTCTCGCGCGGCGCTTCAAACCCTCGATCATCTGAGGCTGAACGTCCACCGCGACCACACGCCCGGAAGGGCCGACGAGGCGGGCGATTTCGAGCGTGAAAAAGCCCATGCCGGGACCGGGCTCAAGGACGCTCATCCCAGCTCGGACATAGGGCGACAGAATGTGGACAGGATCTTGAAAAAACTTACGGACCGGACTTGCGAGCAAATAACCGATCCAACATGGGCAAACGGAGTGTTTCGCCACGACAGCCTCCAATGTTATGGAATTTCGAACGGGGACGTCACAAGGTCGTCCTCCGGTCACTGCTCCCGATCCGCCGCGACAGTCTCATCGAGCAGAGCGTGCAGGTAAGCGACATGCGCGGCGAAGGCTTGCCGCCCCGCGCTCGTCGCCCGCACACGGGTTTGCGGCTTCTTGCCGACGAACCGCTTGTCGATCGTGACGTATCCGGCCTGCGCCAACGTTTCGAGATGGGCGCCCAGATTGCCGTCCGTCGCCTGGACCAGCGCCCGCAACCGCGTGAATTCGAGCCAACTCTTCGGCTCCATCACGTTGAGGGCGGCCATGATGCGCAGGCGGGTCGATTGATGGATGATTTCGTTGGCCAACATCAGTCGCCGGCGCCAAGACGATAGAGCCACAAGCCGCCAAGCACGAAGCCAAACGCGTAGATCGCGCCAATCGAAAGGTGCAGCCAGGGGCCAGCGAAAAAGAAGGCGGCGAAGCTCAACACTGTGCCGATAAGACCGCAAATGGCGAAGAGCGGGCCTCGCCAGAGGCCCGCTACGACGTAGCCCATCATCATCAGCGTCGACCAAAAGACCGCAAGGCGGTCATGTCCCGCTGGAGCGAGCAGATAGGACCACGCGACGCCATAGGCGCCGAGGACGAAGAAACTTGCAATGATCTCCCAACCTGCGCGGTCAAGCGCCCCATGGCGCGCGCGACGCAAAGCGATCACGCAAGTTCCGACAAGTCCGATTGCGTCGACGCCGTACCAGATGAGCTCGGATCGGTCCGGTAAAATTTGATTCAGACCTGCGCCGATCGCGACCAGAGCGCCCCAGAGGATAAGGAAAGCGCCAGCGCGACGATACGCCACCGCCGCCTTGGTTCGCCGCTCGACGGCAACAATCTCAGCAAGCGCGTCTGTCACCTGCCCACGGACGTCTTCCATGGCTCGCTCCATATTTACAGAGTGCTCTGTATCACAGAGTGAAGTTGCCGGCAACCCTCAGAACGCCCGCCTTGGAGCTCTGCGCGCAATGAATGCATATGTTCCTAGCACGCCACGTTCGGCGTCGCTGGCTTGCCGGCTGCAGAGCTGGCCCCGCAAATTCGGACAGTGAGATAAATGGATTTTCTGCCCGACGGCGGCGAGGATTCTCGCTGCGAATCAGGAGCATTCGAAGTCACTGACGGCAGAGTTGAAGGATGAGTGACGATGGCCACGAAAACATCGGCGTTTGACAGCGCGGAATATCTCGACAGCCCCGAAGCGATCGAGGCCTATCTGGAAAACGCGCTGGAAAGCAATGATTCCGCGATCGTCGCGCATGCGCTCGGCACGATCGCTCGCGCGAAGGGCATGTCGCGAATCGCCCAAGACGCCGGCCTATCGAGGGAAAGCCTTTACAAGGCGCTCAGCGCCGACGGCAATCCAGAATTGGCCACCGTGCTGAAAGTGATCAAGGCGCTCGGCCTCAAGCTGACAATTGCGCCGACTCATCACGCAGCCTGACCCATCCAGCCGGCGTTCGATCAGCGCAATGAAAGTCCCCCACGCATGCGCGAAGGCGCGCTGACACTGGCCGTGCCGGTTCATTGATCGTGACGAAATAACTCTGTCAGCTCCTGGACGCTACATGGACGGTATCGAGTCCCACGCGCAACCCACGCGCCAATTTCACTGCGTCGTCATTCGCCCAGAAGTGCACGAAAAAGAGCCGCGGCTCGTCGTTGAGCATGTGGTTGTGAAGGGCCGTGACCTCGATCCCGTTGGTCTGAAGCGCATTCAGCAGTGGCTCGACCTCCTTTGCCGTCGCAACGAAATCCCCGCTAATAGCGGCCTTGCCGTCGCCAGTCGGTTCGAAATTTATAGCGATGGCGGTTCCCATGGCGGGAGCGACAGCCATTCCTCCCGCTCGGAATTGTCCGGCTTTGGGGATGCTGAACTGCAACACACCGCCGTTGTTTTTCCCCGGAAAGCCAACGGCTTTTTCAACTTCTGCCACGTCAAAACCAAGTTTGGGGGGCTCGCCAGCCGGAGCCGTGAACGACCCAAAAGGCGTTTTCGTTTCGGCGAGCGCCTCCCGAACGACCGTGGCGAGTTTCGCTGGATCGCCATGGGCGTCGATGTGCATATAGAAAGTCGCCGGGCTCGCATGCAGCAGGTGATTGTGGACCCCGGTTACCTCGACGCCATTGGCGAGCAACGACTTCATGACAGGGTTTATCTCGGTTTCGGTCAGGACCAGGTCGCCCATCATCGTGGCCGTTTGTCCCGTCGGCTCGAAGGCCACCCAGCCGCCAAGCGCAAGCCCCGGCTTGATTGTGACCCCGTCGAGGGTGACGTGAAGATCGCTGCGCGGAAGACCATATTTGTGCACGGGCCCGACGACAGCCGCTTTCTTGCCGATAGCGGCATCAACCTTTGACCAATCAGTTTCTGCCGCGGCAAACGCGGGTAATAGCACACAGATTGTGCAGAGAGTTGCTAGCGGCGTTTTCTTCATGGCTTTCTCCCTTTCCACAAATTGCACCTAGATCGCCCCTGCGAGAAACAACCCCATTCCTGCCGCACAAGAGCCCGCCAGAGTCTGAAGCGTGCCAGCCCTGAAGTGGAATATTGCGACCGCCGAACCGACCGAGAGAGCAAGGCTCCAGAAATCCACGCTTGTGAGAACCGGAGCGTCAAATGTGAGTCCGTGGGCGTGCACGGCAATAGTCTCGCGAAAGATTGCATGGATCGCGAACCAGATCGCCAAGTTGAGGACAACGCCGACAACGGCGGCGGTTATGGCCGCCAAAGCGCCGGACAATGCCTTGTTCTGGCGAACCCTCTCGATGTAGGGCGCGCCCAGAAAAATCCAGAGAAAGCAGGGCGCGAAGGTCACCCAGGTCGCGAGCAATCCGCGTCCCGATGGAGGAGCTCATCAGGACTATGAGCTCTCTCAAAAACAGATCGCCGCGGCGCGTGTCTATGCGGATGCGCGCCCGAAGCGGGGCCGTCCATCGATTTCAGTTTCGGGCTGAGATTGCCGCCCGATGCGATTTCTGGTCGACGAGAACCTCTCGCCGACGCTCGTCGAGCTTGCACACGAACGCGGCTACGAGCCGATGGCGGTGCGCGATCTGGGGCTCTTGAAGATCGTCAGTGCGACGAGGCGCGAGACGGGCTCGGCTACATTCTCGGCGACATAGCCGACGAAATTGCCAGCGTCTTGGACGATTTGCGCGAGGACTGCGATAAGCGACTTGCGGTGATCATTGGCAAGCGCGAGGCTCAGTCATGAGCATGCCTGTCAATGCCTCTCTTCCGCAACTAAGGCTCCGCATTCAGCGAATGAGGCTCGCGCACTGACCGCTGCGTCTCGCCCGACTATTCGCCGACCGTGGCGAGGCGCTGACGCCAGACGATTTGAGGCGCTGGCTTTGAGTCCCTAGATCATCATGAGCGCGGTTTTCTTCCTGTTCCGCGCACCGAGAACGCCCCGACCGTAGACGCAGCGGCGGGACGTTTTTGCATCGGGCGACGAGACCGGCCAGAGCGCCAAATCTCGTCGCCCCAACCGCGCCAGGAGGCGGCGGATGCGGAGCGGCGGATATTTGAGATATCGCGCCTCCGTTGCCGAACAAAAAATGAACTCGAGGCGTCACCCAGAAAAAACCCATCGAACAATTTAATCTGGCTTTCGATCGCTCCAAGAATTAATCTGAGCTTTCGTGGGCATGCAGGAGACTTGCGCGGTGAAGCGCCTTGTTCTCGTAGATAGGAAAACCAATCGAGTCTGCGGTGATACTGCGGCGTCGGGGCCACACACGCCAATTTGGACGACGATCGCCGCTCGTGACGAGGACGTCGCGGGCTTGGCCGCTTTGGCCGCTCGTCTTCTGGACCAGAGCCTGGGTAGGACGGCCCGCGATTACATCTTCACTCCATTTGTTTTTAATCAGGATTCAGACGGTTATCTGATTTTCGACTGCAGCAGCGACGAAGGCGCGCCATAGGGGGCTACGTCACGGCGACTTGAACAAACGTTTGGCTTGGCAGCCCCCAGAACCGACGCATTGGCATCACTTAGCCTGGATGTTCGAGTCCACCCCGCCATTGCTGAAAGCCGCAAGAAACCCAGTAAATTTCACGGTCCCGATAATATCGCGACAATCGATTCTCAAATAAGCTGCAGTAACGCGTGCGAACCGGCGCATTCTTACAATTAGGCGCAACGTGACAACCCGCGACCTCGGGCAGTTGTGTCGCGAAAGTCTTACGCTTGCAGGCTCCGTTTCGACACTGCCAGCGCTGGAGACGGAGCTTCACAGTTGCGGGGCGCCTCGAAGTTCGCAAGGATCGCAAGCACGTATCCCGCCCTTGCCGAGAGCTGCATGAAACCCACTTAAATTTATCGGTCCCTGGCCTACCGTCTGGACGTTGGGCCAGCGCAGAAGGCGTCCGGCGCCATGAAATTGCAGCACTATATCGGCGGCCTGGAAGGTTTGCCGGAGCCCCTAACGCTGGATCGGCGGGTCTTTGCCGAGGGGTGGGAGAGGCGGATATTCGGCATCCATGTTGCGATGATGGGTCTGTCGGCCCATCTCGGCTCGTCCGTCCCGGCCTACGCGATCGCCGATGTGCCGACCACCTTCCGAGACATGTGGACTTGGGCGGATCTGCGCGCCGGCGCTGAGGCGATGGGACCATTCGACTACTTCAAATTTCGTTATTACGAGAAGTGGCTCAGCGGCGTTACCGCATTCCTTGTCGACAAGGGATACCTGTGCGAGGACGAATTAACGTCGCGGACCACAGAACTGCGTGGCGGAGCGGCCAAGCCGACCGACGCCCGGCTAGGGGTCGCCGATCGGGGTGGAGCCATTGACGAGCAGATCATGGCGTATCTGCGCAAGGGCGACAGCCCACGGCGCGCCGTCGCGCATCCAAAGTTCGCCGTCGGGCAGCAGGTCCGGATCGCAAATGTCCCAGCCGGCGCGCACACTCGGCTGCCCGGCTACCTGCGGGGGCGGAGCGGCACGGTGGCGCAGGTGCTCGAAGGCGACTACGCCTACTTCTGGCGCACTGGCGACGGCATCGGCGATCCCATGCCGGTCTATATCGTCGAGTTCACACCGGCCGAACTGTGGGGTCCGAGCGCGGAACCCGGCGCGCAGACGCTTTACGCCGAACTGTTCGAGGCATACCTGGAGGAGCCCGCATGAGCGGCCAGTTCGCGTATCCGGA
>JBFXJV010000177.1:0-7256 GCA_050174515.1 Methylocystis sp. | reverse complement strand
CGGATCAGTCGCGCTCGCCGTCAAATCTTCATGAAAATTCATCTTATCGCCCACCGACCAACTCCCCAATGCTGATCCAGAGCATTGTCCTGACGCGCGCGTCGGCGATCTTCCTAAGGCGCGTATCACCCCGCATCGCTCAAGAATCACTTTTTACAAGATATCACCCGCAGCGCTCCATCCAACCGGCAATTTTCATCGCCGAGCGCAATGTCTGTGGATATGCGCGGCGTTTGCGCGCGCATTGACGAAACCATTGGCGCACATGCTGAAATTTGCATGCGCGCGCATCGTCGCGTGCAGCGATATTGCGCAATATGGGGCAGTTCGCCAGCGGATGAGGCCGATGGGAACGCACAAATCTTCACGCCTGTGGCCCGAGCGCCACATCGGCGCGATTTGACAAACCGGCCCGTCGCGCGCAATCGGAATGGGCGAGCGTGTGCGCTCTGTCGCCTGCCTCCCATTATCTCGGTTGGAGCGCCGCCAATGACCACTTCAACGACCGCACCAGTGAACGCGCCAACGGCGGTTCGCGCTCCGGACGGCGCTTCCGGTCAAATCGATCCGCGATACGACCTCGCCGCGCTTGCCGCCGCCCGCGAAGGCGAGCGCTTTTCGCTGCATGCGAAGCGCCTAAATGAAATGTGGGTCCGCGTTCTCAAGACGATCGGCTACGACGTTGGATTCACGCGCGGCGTCGGTCCCTATCTCTGGGATCGCAAGGGCGACCGCTATCTCGATCTCCTCAGCGGCTGGGGAGTCTTCGCGCTCGGACGCAACCATCCGAGCGTGCGTGACGCGCTGGTCAGCGTGCTCGACGGCGAACTCGCTAATCTCGTGCAACTTGACGTTTCGGTTCTCGCCGGCGTTCTCGCCGAGAAACTGCTCGGCTACGCGCCTTGGCTGGACAAGGCGTTTTTTGCCAATTCCGGCGCCGAGTCGGTCGAAGCTGCGATCAAATTCGCGCGCGCGGCGACCGGCCGTCCTGGAATCCTGCACTGCGCGCATTCCTTTCACGGCCTGACCTATGGGTCGTTGTCGATGAACGGCGACGAAATTTTCAAGAAAGGGTTCGGCCCGCTGTTGCCCAACGCCCATGTGGTCGAATTCGACGATCTCGACGCCCTCGAACGCGCATTGGCCGGTTGCGACATCGCCGCCTTCTTCGTCGAGCCGATTCAAGGCAAAGGCGTCAACATTCCTCGGGAAGACTATCTTCTCGAAGCGCAGACGCTTTGCCGGAAATATGGAACGCTGTTCGTCGCCGACGAAATCCAGACGGGACTGGGCCGCACCGGACGCTTCTTCGCCATCGATCATTTTCCTGGCGTCGAACCCGATATGATCGTCGTCGCAAAGGCGCTTTCCGGCGGCCATGTACCGGTTGGCGCGGTGCTGACGCGCAAATGGATATTCGACAAGGTCTTCGACCGGATGGATCGCGCTGTCGTGCACGGCTCGACCTTCAGCAAGAACGATCTCGCCATGGCGGCAGGAATTGCGACGCTCGATGTTCTCGAGAACGAGCGGGTGATCGAAAATGCGGCAAAGAAGGGCGATCGCCTTCTCGCGTCGTTTAAGCAAATGGCCGAGGGCTATGAGCTTGTCGCCGACGTGCGCGGCAAGGGTCTCATGATCGGCCTCGAATTCGGGCCGCCGAAATCGCTCAAGTTGAAGGCCGCCTGGAATCTGCTGGAAACCGTCAATTCTGGCCTGTTCTGTCAGCTCATCTCGATCCCGCTGTTTCGTGACCACAAAGTGCTGACGCAAGTGGCCGGACATGGAAATCACACGATCAAGCTGCTGCCGCCGCTGACGATATCGGACGAAGATTGCGATTGGATCGAACAATCGTTCGACGCCGTCATCGCGGACGCGCACAAGGCGCCGTCCGCAGTCTGGTCGCTGGGCAAGACTCTCGCGGAACACGCGATCAAGGCGCGAATGAGCGGCTGACCCGATTGTCGACGCGCTGGGATTCCGCCTCCGCGCTCACGCGGCAGGCGAAGGCTGCTTCTCCACCTCGCGCGAATAGTCTTCGATCAGCGAGCGCGACAGTTCGCCCGGCGTAAAGCGATAGGCGCCGATCTGCGACACCGGCGTCACTTCGGCGCCCGTGCCGCAGATGAAGCACTCCGAGAACGACGCCAACTCCTCGGGCATGATCCGACGCTCGATGACGTCGATCCCCCGTCTTCTCGCCAGGTCGATCACCGTGCGCCTGGTGATGCCGTCAAGGAAACAGTCGGCGATCGGCGTATGCAGCGCGCCGTCGCGCACGAAGAAGACATTCGCGCCGGTGCATTCGGCGATGCGGCCAAGCCAGTCATACATCAGCGCATCGGCGAAGCCGCGCCGTTCCGCGCGATGTTTTGAAATGGTGCAGATCATGTAAAGGCCGGCCGCCTTCGCCATTGACGGGGCCGTCTGCGGATCGGGCCGCCGATATTCGGCGATGTCCAGCTTGACGCCTTTCATCTTGGTCTCGACGTCAAACATGCTCGGCCAATCCCAGACCGCGATCGCGACGTTGATCGTCGAATTCTGGGCCGCGACCGCCATCATTTCGCTGCCGCGCCACGCCACCGGCCGAACATAGCAATTCGACAGGCCGTTTGCTTTCACCGTCTCATGCTTCGCGGCGTCAAGCTGCTCCACGCTGTAGGGAATCTCGAAATCGAGAATTCGAGCGGAATTCTGGAACCTTTCCGAATGCTCGCGCGATTTGAAGACTGCGCCGCCGTAAGCGCGTTCGCCTTCGAAGACGCAAGAGGCGTAATGAAGACCATGCGAGAGGACGTGAAGCTTGGCCTCGCGCCAGGGAACAAGCGCGCCATTATACCAGATGAATCCGTCGCGCTGATCGAAGGGCGGAAGCGGCATGGCGAACTCCGGGAAGACGCAATCGAAGAGGCTAAACAAGGCGATGCGACGCGCGGTCAGCACTAGCCATCGGTCAGATTTATGTCAATATAGTTGACGTAAATAGCTCGCGCCAAACGTCAGGCAAGAACCAGCGTGAACGAACTCCTAGCGAGAAAAATCATCGAGCCCGGCTCGGCCGCCGCTTGGCGGGGAACCGCCGTGGAAGCTGCGGCCACGACCGACGAGGACGCTCTCGAGCTTGTCGAGCTATTTTTCTTCGCCTATCGCGATTTCGTCGGAGACGCGGATCGGCTGCTCGGAACATACGGCTTCGGACGGGCGCATCATCGCGTTCTGCATTTCGTCAACCGCCGCCCCGGCCTCGCCATCGCGGCGCTGCTCGATATATTGAGGATCACCAAGCAGAGCCTCAACCGCGTGCTGAAACAGCTTCTCGAAGCGGGCTTCGTCGAGGCGCGCGCCGGCCTTGTCGACCGCCGCCAGCGGCTTCTCTACCCGACCCCTCAGGGGGCAAAGCTGGCGCGCGATCTCTCGGCGCTGCAGTCAGCGCGATTCCTGAAAGTCATGGATGAGCTGCCGCCTGTCGCGCGCGGCGCGGCGTCCGAATTTCTCTTCGCGATGATCGACCCCGACGAACGCGCGCGCGTTCGCGCCCATCTCGCATGCGCAAAAGCGGCCGGCGACGCGCCATGACGCTCGTTTCGCATCATGCCGGCGCCCCGAACGCGAAGGCGGCGCACATATTGGTCGTTGACGACGATCAGCGCATTCGCACACTGCTGTCGCGCTATCTGACAAAGCAGGGCTATCTGGTCAGCGCCGCGGCCGACACAAGGGAAGCGAGCGTCAGACTGCGCGATTTCGCTTTCGATCTTATCGTCCTGGATGTGATGATGCCCGGCGAAACCGGCACAGCCTTCGCCGCGCGGCTCCGCAGCAGCGCGGAACCCTTGCGTTCCGCGCCAATTCTGATGTTGACCGCCCTGACCGAGACCGCGGACCGCGTCGAAGGGCTCGAGGCCGGGGTGGACGACTATCTCGCGAAACCCTTCGATCCTCGGGAATTGTCGCTGCGCATCGCCAGCATCTTGCGCCGGGCGCGGCGCGCGGACCCGGCGGGCCCGAAGCGATTCGGCGACTTCGTCTTCGATCCCTCGCGCGGCGAATTGCTGCGTGGCGGCGCAGCGGTTCGGCTCACCACGCGCGAGCGCGATCTCCTGCGGGCGCTGGCTGAAGGCGACGGCGCCTTGGTGTCGCGCCAGATCTTGGCGCAGCGCGATACGGAGCGAAGCGCAAGCGAGCGCAGCGTCGATGTTGAAATCGCCCGATTGAGACGCAAGATCGAGACCGATCCGAATGCGCCGCGCTATCTTCAAACCGTGCGCGGCCACGGCTACCGGCTTCTTGTCGAGCCGCTGCGCGCCAGCCGATGAAATGATAGAGTCGTCACGATGACCGCCGTCCTACCGGAAGTTCTCGCCGCGCCACGGAATTTGTGGAAGCGCTTCGCCAACTGGCTGCATGACCGCATGCCGAAGGGGCTTTACGCCCGCGCGCTGCTGATCGTGATCCTGCCGGTCGTGCTGCTCCAGTCCGCCGTCGCCTATGTTTTCATGGAGCGCTATTGGGAGGTGGTGACCTATCGGCTGTCCGCCGGGATGGCCCGACAGGTCGCGGCGCTGGTCGATGTCTACCAAACTTTCCCTCAAGACCCCGACTACGCACAACTGCGCCGCATCGCCGCCTTCGATCTCAACATGGAGTTCGCGGTTCTACCCAAACAGGAGCTGCCGGCGCCGGCGCCCAAAACACCCTTGTTTTCGCTGCTTGACAAGGCGCTGACGAAAGAACTCTCACGCAGACTCAAGGCGCCGTTCTGGGTCAACACGGCGCTTCCCCGCAATCTGATTGAAATCCGCGTCGCGCTCGACGACGCCACGCTGAGGATGTTCGCCACGCGCACGCACGCCTACGCCTCCAATTCCTATATTTTCTTCATGTGGATGGCGATCGCGTCGGTAATCATCGTCGCCATCGCCACGTCGTTCCTGCGCAACCAGATCAGGCCGATCCTGCGTCTGGCCCGCGCCGCCGAGGAATTCGGCAAAGGCCGCAATGTCGCGTTCAGCCCCCGCGGCGCCCGCGAGGTTCGGCAGGCGGGAGCGGCCTTCCTGGACATGAAGCGCCGCTTCGAACGCGCGATCGAGCAGCGCACGACCATGCTCAACGGCGTTTCGCACGATCTGCGCACCATCATCACGCGCTTCAAGCTTTCCCTCGCATTGATGGGCGACTCGAACGAAGCCGTCGAAATGCGCAAGGACGTCGACGAAATGGAGCGCATGGTCGAGGCCTATCTCGCCTTTGCGCGCGGCGACGGCGACGAGAGTTCGTCGCCCACCGACATCGCCGCTATTCTCAGCGAGTTGAAGGCGGACACCGAGCGGCTTGGTCTCGCCGCCGCCGTCAAGATCAAGGGCGATCCGACAATCGTCGCGCGGCCGGCGGCGATCAAGCGGCTGCTCGCCAATCTCGTCGGCAATGCGCAGCGCTATGGCAAGCACATCGAACTTTCGGCGATCAACGACGGCGCGACGATGACCATCAATATCGACGATGACGGTCCGGGAATACCCGTTGAGCGTCGTGAAGAGGCGTTCCGGCCCTTCTACCGTCTGGACGAATCGCGCAACCAGGACGAGGGAAATTCTGGTCTGGGGCTTGCCATCGCGCGCGACATCGCGCGGGCGCATGGCGGCGACCTCACGCTGGATCGCAGTCCGCTCGGCGGCTTGCGCGCGACCGCCAGCCTGCCGCTGTAACGGCGGCCTCGCCGATCATGCTCGCGCGTGCGGATAGCCGCTGTCGTCGTCGTGATCGCGACCGCCGCGCCTGGGACGCCAGCCAAACAGGCTTTGCGCAAAGGAATAGAAGGGCCGCGTCAGCCTTGCGAAATCCTCGGCGCGATCGACATAGCGCTCGCCGCGGGTGAGTTCGCGATCGAGCGTCGACAAGGCGTCATGGATATCGCCGGCGAACCAATCATCGAGTACGCGGCTCCAGGCCAAAGCCAGCCCTTGTAGCTTGAGCGAGCCGACCGGACCCTCGCTGTCGACGTCCGCGGCCTCCAGCATGAATCGCATCGAGTTCACGGTTTCCCGGTTGAGCGCCGCGGCGGTGAGCGGGTCGCGCGCCGCCCAGCGGCCCACGCTCGCCAGCGCCTCGCGATGGGGCTCCAACGCGTCCAGCCGACGGCGCAACACGTCATAGAGCCGCTCGCGCGCCGGTTCGTGCGAGGCTTCCTTTGGCTGCGCATCAAGCACCTCCCGATCGATGCGGCGGGAAAACGCGCCCATGATCGCACCCTTCGACGGGAAAAGTTCGCGCAAATCGGCGAGCGAGAGGCCGGCCTCCTGGGCGATATCGGTGAGCGTCACGTCGCCGAACTCTCGCCGCGCCGCGAGCCGAAGCGTCGCGTCAATCACTCGGTCGCGAGGGCTGCCGCCGCTGTTCATGTCTGTCTCCAAGTCCGCAGGAATTTCTTACACTGTATTCTATTGTCGCTTGGCGGCTGGACAAGGCGCGCGCCGACTCATCCGGAGAGTTCCCCCGCCCGGCGTTTCGCCGCGGCGACGGCGCGCCGCATCAGCTCGGAGAGACCGTCCGGCGCTTGAAGAACCTCCAGCGCCGCCGCGGTCGTGCCGCCGGGAGAGGTCACGCGCCGGCGCAATTCGTCGGGACCGGCCTCCGGCTGGCGGCGCATCAGCTCGCCCGCGCCTTCGACGGTGGCGCGCGCCAATCGCGCCGCAAGCGCGGCCGGCAGACCGGCTTCGGCTCCGGCGGCGGCAAGGCATTCGGCGAAATAAAAGACATAGGCGGGGCCAGACCCCGAAACGGCGGTCACCGCATCAATGAGCGACTCGTCATCGACCCATTCCACCGCGCCTACGGCGCGCAGCAGCGCATCGGCGAGCGCGCGCTGAGCAGCGCTGGTCGCCGGGCTGGAAAAGGCGCCGGTGATTCCGCGCCCGATCGCGGCCGGCGTGTTGGGCATCGCCCGCACGATGGCCTGCGTCGGCACCTGCGCGGCAATGTCGGCGATGCGCTTGCCGGCGAGGATCGACGCCACGACGGTCATGGGGCCGACGAAGGGCGCCGCCGCAGCCGCGCCGGACTCGAGCGCCTGCGGCTTCACGGCGAGAACGACGGCGTCGCACGGCGCGGCGATTCCATTCAGTTCGTAGCCGCGTTCGGCGCATAAAGTCTGAAGCCGCTGCGACGGCTGCGGCTCGACCACCGAAACGGAGCCGATCAGATTTTGCGACGTCCAGCCTTCGAGCAACGCGAGGCCCATGTTTCCGGCGCCG
>JBFXJV010000176.1:0-7268 GCA_050174515.1 Methylocystis sp. | reverse complement strand
AACGAGAAAATCCCGTTGATGACGATCAATACAAGCGCAACGCCAAGCTCGAACATGGCTGCTAATAGGGCTTTCTATAGAGGCGCTCAAGCGATTGGCTTTGGCGACCAAAGCAGCGCCGCGCTTCGTCGCTCTATCGGCTTCGGCGAAGACGACCGGCTCGGTCAACTGGAAAATGAGGACTCGCGAAAAAGATCAATCGCGCGCCGCGATGTCGATCTTCTTGATCAACCGCTCCGGCTCGGGACGCGCCAGATCGATCGACAGCAGCCCGTTGACGAGATCGGCGCCCAGCACGTGCATGCCTTCGGCGAGAAGAAAGGCGCGCTGGAACTGCCGCGCGGCGATCCCGCGGTGCAGAAAATGCCGCTCGCGCTCTTCGGTCTGACGCCCGCGGATGACGAGCTGGCTCTCTTCGAGCGACACGTCGAGCTGGTCGCGGGTGAAGCCGGCGACGGCGAGCGTGATCCGTAGCCGCTCCGGCGCGCCGTCGTCGCGCGGAATGCGCTCGATATTATAGGGCGGGTAGCCGTCGGAGGCGGTGCGGGCGACGCGGTCGAGCGCCCGTTCGATCTCATCGAAGCCGAGCAGGAACGGCGAATTAAGCGGCGGACGCGACATCTTTCTGAAGCCCTGTTGGCGCCTCTTCGGCCAGAGCCCGCAAGAGCGCTCCGGCTGTAGCTATATGGCGGAGCGCGCCGCGGCGTTCAAGCGGCGCCGACGCGCCAGGGCGATCAGGTGAAGGGCTTCCTCATCCTGAGGAGCGCGCGCAGCACGCGTCTCGAATGACGAGGAAGCCCGCCTTCGCGTATTTTTCCTCACCCTCGTCCTTCGAGACGCCGCCTGCGGCGGCTCCTCAGGATGAGGGTGAGGAAAACGATGCTTCATCCGATTCCCCTCTCGATGCGCCCCGGTTGACGACGGAGGGCGGAACGCCCATCTGCGAGCCAGTTTCCTCGAACGAGCGGCGACCCATGATAGAGGCGCGGCATTTTTTTCTCGCCATCATCCTTACCATCATCCATGCTGGGAGTTTTGGACCTCTGGCCGCCGCCGAGACGCCGCCGCCGATCGTGGCGCCGGAAGGCGACCGTTTCGCGCTCACCCCGGCCGAGGGCGGCTATGTCCGCCTGAACAAGGAAACCGGCGCCTTGTCCTATTGTTCGGTGAAGGACGGCGTCGCCGCCTGTCGGCTCGGCGCCGAAGAGCGCGCCGCTCTCGAAGCCGAGATCGACCGGCTGCGCAAGGAGAACGCCGCGCTCAAAGCGCGCGCCGACGCCGCGCCGGCGCCCCCCGCAGCAGGGCCGAAGTCGACGCCGAGCGAAGAGGATTTCGAACGCGCGCTCTCCTTTACCGAGCGCTTTCTGCGCCGCATAATGCGCCTCTTCCGCGAAGAGACGGCCCCCGGAGGCGCGACGTGAGGCCCAGCATGATGAGGGTCATGAGGATGCGCCCGGCGTGACTGATCAGGGACCTTTCGCCAATTGGCCGAATCTCGACAAGCCGCAGCGGCGAGCGCGGCCGGAAGACCGACGCGATCTGATAGCGCCCGGCTCCGACACATCATCACAGGAAACCCAAGAGATGGCGTCGAACAATACGCTTGAACATTTCCTCGGCGGCTCGCCGCTCAGCACTTTCGTGCGGTTGTTCTTTATTTCGCTCGTCGTCGGCGCTTTGCTGATGTGGCTTGAGCTGCGTCCGATCGATATTTTTCGCGGCGTTCAGGCGTTTTTCGACCGCATCTATCAGCTCGGCTTCGGCGCGGTGAGGGAACTCGTCAGCTATGTGCTCGCCGGCGCCGTTTTCGTCGTGCCGGCGTGGCTCATTCTGCGGCTGGTGAATATGGGCGCGAGCAAGCGCTGAGGCGGGACGGCCTTTAGCGATCTAAAAAGTTCGGCGGCGACCGATGCTCGACGTTCGATCCGGATCGTCGAGGAACTGGCCGATCCCGTCGCGGCGCGGGGGCGGCGGCGCATAGGCTTCGGGTCCGGCGAGCGGTCCAAGCCCGTCCCGTGCGCCTACCCCCGGTCCTTCGAAAGCGGCCAGCGGCGGCTTGCCGGTCGTGTCATTGTCGGTCTCTTCCTCGGCGGCGGGCGCCGGCGCGCGCTGCTGAGCGATGAGCGGCGAGAAATCTGGCGGCGGCAGAGTCTCTTGCGGCTCGGGCTTGCAGATGCTGCGCCCGGAGCGGCCATGCATCGCCAGATCGACGTGGATATGATTGTAGTGGAAGGCGTTGGAGCCCGGCGAGAGCACCGTCGAGAAATGGCCGCATGAGCCGCGATGAACGTCCATCAGAAAGGCGCGGGTCTGCGCGTCGCCGCGCCCCCAGTCGCGGACAAGCGTGATCTCGCGGCCGTCGGCGAGCGTGAAGCCGCCGATATCGAGCGCATTTCCGAAGGAATGTTCTGAAAGCCGCGCCGAGCGCCGATTGTTCATGCCGCGGCAGGCGTAGGAGCCCATCGAATTGATCTGGACGATTTGCTGGCCGAACCGCGCCTGGGCGGCGGGCTGAACCGTGTCGGCCAGCCATGCGTCGAGTTCCGCGACCATCGAGCAGTCGAGGGTCGCGGTCGCGTTGAAGGCGACGGCGCCGCCCTGAAGCGCGGTCACCTTGAACGGTCTGGTGAGGCCGCAGATGCCGGGTCCGTCGACCTCTGGCGCGAGGGCGATGTATTCGGAAGGGCTGACGCGGCGTTCGGCGAGACAGGCGTTTTCGGCCTGGGTGCGCCAGGCCGGCCGCTGCGGCTTCTGGCCGATCGAGCAGGCGGACAGCGCTGCCGCGGCGAACGCCAGCAAGAGCAGCGAGTGAAGGGCGCGGCGGAGCATTCCGCAACAATTGCCGCCGCGCCGTTAAAGCCGAGTCGAGAAGCGTAGTTAACGGCGAGATATTTGCGGGGTGTGGCGCGGGCGCGACGGCGGGGCGCGATAAGGGCGGGTCATGACCCAGTTGAGAAATCGCGCTCGTCCGCGCGACCTGCCGCGGTCATTTCGCGCGGGCGTCGGCGCCGATCGGTAGCGCTGCTTAGATCACGCAGCGTTCAGGCGGACGCGCCTGAGCGTGGATAACCTGATCGATTCTAATAAGTTAGAGCGCGCTCCACTGGAAAAACCGGATCAAATTTTTTCGCGAGCCGCGCTCCAGAAGGCGTAGAGCAGCTTGCGTTGTGGTCCTGCGTCGTGGCCAATCGCCATCAACGCGCAAATTTGCTCAGTCGCCGCTTCCATCTTTCTCCAGCCTTGAGGTGGGTCTTCGACACCCATTTTTCCCGAATGGCGCGTCCTGCGCGGGAGGATGCTTCAAGAACGATTTCGGGTTCGCTTCCTCTCGCTGGCTGAGCGGCGAGAGTCGGCGTGGCCGCTATTGCTTGTCGCTTCGGCCTTTTGGGCGCAGTCTGAACCGGCGCTTTGACCTTCGCGGGCTGTCGCGCCGGGCGCGGTTTCTTTGGCGAGGCGCTCGCCGGATGAGAGCTTACGACGTCGTCTTGCAGCAAGTTTGGGAGCACGCGCCCCGCCGGAAGGCGAGTTGGTTGCTGAGTTACTGCGGGTTTCTTATCCGCTTCGCGTCCGAAAACTTCATCCGCTGCTTTCAATGCGGCCAAATAGGCGGCGTCGGGTTCGACCTCAACGGCCGCCAAAGCGCTTAAGTCGTTGAGCGACGCATCCGCCTTGGCGTTTTCATCTTCCTTAATCTTCCAAGAATCGGACGCCCGAGATTTGGAAGACCGATTTTTATATGCCGTTATAAATGGACGTGTGGGTTGGCGCATTGAAGCTCTTGACCTTTGGTTGACGCGAGGAAGGTCGGCGAACACGAACCGGCGTGATGCTCGAGCAAAGACTCATGGACGAAAGCCTTCGCTATCTATAGCTGAAACGTTGCAACCAGTCACTGAAGTCTGGCTTGCGCCACGGCCAATTGCTTGCGCGCAACGGAGCGCTGGTCGTTCAGATGCGGTGTGCGATCCCAACACGAAGGTCCTTTACGCCACCGATGACGAACCGGCTGCTGCGCGCGGCGCTGGCCAGGAGCTTGACCGGGCTCTGGATTTTTCCACATTCGGGCAAGGCGGGCCCATCGCGATAACGCATCTCCAGCGGGCGGATGCGGGAAGCTGCCCGCTGGTGAAAGCTCAACAATAAATTTTACGTAATCCGTCTCGAAAAGCCTTAGGTCTATCCCAATTAAAAACAATCAAGCGCAGCGGTTCGTCTGCTTGTCGACTTGACAATGATGAACGGGATGGAACGCTTCTGAGAGAATATGGAAACGGAGTAGTAAACCCCCTACCCGCTCGCCTGATCTGCGGCGCAACGCAGCAAGACGGAAAATGTTGTCGCAAATGTGGGAGAAATAATCATGCGAAAGATGTTCGCTGGAGCGATGGTCGGCCTTGTCGCTTTTCTTGTCCAGGACATTGCCCAGGCGACCACCGCCCAAAGTCCGGCCACGCTTCGCTCCGGACCAGGAATGTCGTGGCGCAAGATCGGCAGGATTCCGGCCGGCGCAAACGTGCAGCTGTTGAGCTGCAGGCCGGGCTGGCGCAATACTTGGTGCCAAGTTCGCTATGGTTCTAGGACCGGGTGGGTAAACGGTCCCGTGCTGGGGACTTCCGGATCAAAGGTCGTCATCGCGTCTGTTGTGACGACCGCAGCGGTGAGTCTGAAGAAGCGGCCGAGCATGTTTTCATCGGTTATCAAGGTCATTCCCGGCGGCGGAAGGGTTGACGTTCTTAGCTGCCCGAATGGACTTGGCAGCGGCTGGTGCCGCGTCTCTTATCACGGCAGGACCGGATTCGTCAGAGGAGGCCTGTTGACGCGGCAGGGGTCCGTCATTCCGCGATAGAGCGCGCGCGAGGCGAGTCCACACCGGGCGCGCCGCAGGCGCCGTCTGCGAAGGGCGGGCGCCATTCGCGCAGACCAAATATGGAAAAGGCGCACATCGCATTGTCGATGTGCGCCTTCTTCTCGTGGGGGTCCGCGGCGCGTCCGCGCCTCAAACAGCTTTACGCATCCCTGTCGCCGTTCTTGCGCCCGCGCATGAAGGATTCGAACTCTTCGCGGTCGCGGGCGCGACGCAGCTGCTCGATATGTTCGGCGAAGTCGCGCTCGGCTTCAGCAAGCTTGCGGCGCTCTTCCTCGAGGCGCGCGAGTTCGCCTTCGCGCCATTCATCGAAGGCGACATTGCCGGTCGAGCGCATGAAGGACGGACCGCCCCAGCCGGCGGCGTTCTCACGAGCGACGCCGCTGACGGCTTCCTTCACCCGCGCGCCCTGCTGCTGAGCGAAGGCGAAGAAATCGCCTTCATAGCCGTAGCTCTTTTGCCAAAGTTTCCAGAACAGGATCGCGAGACCGAGCGGCCAGAAGATGAAAAACCCGAGGATCATCGCCGCGATCTCATAGGGCCTCCAGGACATGCGCCCGCATTGGCCCCAGGGCGATCCGCCCGCTCCGGATGACGACATGCGAGAATAATGACGGCAGCTCATGATGGGCTCCAGTTCTGTCAACGGCCGCCCGCCGCAAAGCGGGGCCGACAGCAATGTAATATGCATTAACATTGGCGCAAGGGCAAGAGCCGCGCCGAGAAAATCGGCGCGGCGCCGGAAAGCGCATTTGTGATTCGAAGTCTTGGAATGCAGCGTCTGCTCAGTTCCGCCGCCGGCTGTTCATTCGCAGCGTTCGGAGAAACGGGTGCCCGCGTTGCAAAAAATCAGGCCGCTTTGCCGCTCAGATCGTCTTCAATCGCGTCGTCAGCAAACTCTGCGTCGCGCTCCAGCGCCGCCTCCGACTCGATCTCGATGTCGATTTCGAGCAGCGACATGTCTTCCTTGCGATGCATCTTCACCATCACCTTCTCAGGGTCGACCGTGATGTGTTTGGAGATGGCGGCGAGGACTTCCTTGTGCAGAACGGAGATCAGGTTGGACGCACGCGCCGATTTGCGTTCATGCGCAAGAAGAATCTGCAGGCGCTCGCGCGCGACCGGCGCGGTGGCGCTGCGGCGCCCGAACAGTCCGAAAATATTCATGCCGCCCTCCGACCAAAGAGCCGAACGAACAAACCCTTCTTTTCGGAGGGAATGGTGACCGGCGTCCTTTCGCCGCACAAACGTTGCGCGGCTTCCGAATAGGCGCGCGCCGCGGCGCTCATTGCGTTGTGAAGAATGATCGGCGCGCCGACGTTCGAAGCGCGCAGGACCTCTTCGCTCTCGGGCACGATGCCAATGAGCGGAATGGAGAGAATTTCCAGCACGTCCTCGACGCTCAGCATCTCGCCGCGCGCGGCGCGTCCTGGATCGTAACGCGTAAGCAGCAAGAATTTGTCGACTTTCTCGCCGTTTTCGGCGCGTTCGGTCTTGGCGTCGAGCAGGCCGATAATGCGGTCCGAGTCGCGCACCGAGGAGACTTCGGGGTTGGCGATGACGACGGCGACATCGGCGAAGCGCATCGCCAGCGTCGCGCCGCGCTCGATGCCCGCTGGACTGTCGCAAACGATCCAATCGAATTTCTCGCGCAATTCGCCGATGACCTTTTGCACGCCCTCTTCGGTCAAAGCGTCCTTGTCGCGCGTTTGCGAAGCGGGCAGCAGATAAAGGTTGTCGAGCCGCTTGTCGCGGATGAGCGCCTGATGGAGCTTGGCGTCGCCCTGCGCGACGTTGATGAGATCATAGACCACGCGCCGCTCGGCGCCCATGACAAGGTCGAGATTGCGCAGTCCGACGTCGAAATCGACGACCGCGACTTTATGGCCTTGCTGCGCCAGCGCGGCGCCGAGCGCGGCGGTCGACGTCGTCTTGCCGACGCCCCCTTTGCCGGAAGTGACCACTAATGTCTTGGCCATTTTGTCGTCCTCTCTCAATCGAGCTTTGCGATTTTGACGGTTTCGTTTTCGAGCCAGGCTTGAACCGATTGACGCTGCATATTCGTCTCGATTTCCTCGGCCGTCAGATACACGCCGCAAACCGAGAGCAGTTCGGCTTCGAGCCGGCGACAAAAAATACGCGCGCGCTTCTCGCCATAGGCGCCGGCCATGGCGCGGCCGCGCAGCGTTCCATAGATGTGCACGGAGCCTCCGGCCATGATTTCCGCGCCCGAAGCAACCGAGCCGACGACGGTCACGTCGCCCTCGGGGTGATAGATCGATTGGCCCGAGCGCACCGGCTCCAGCAGGATCAGCGGCGAAGAATATGGCGCCGGCGGGGCGGCCGACGTGACGCCGGCCGCGCCGACCGAGCCGAGAGACTTCGCTATGTTCTTGAAGGCCGC
>JBFXJV010000175.1:0-7269 GCA_050174515.1 Methylocystis sp. | reverse complement strand
CCGTCTGCGTCAAGCTGTACGCACGCCGCGCCTTCGGCGCGCAGCAGCAGCGGCGGATTCTGGCCGGCGTTGGCATATTGCAGCATGCGCGTCTGCGGCGTGAACCGGCAACAGAACATGGTGATGAAGAGCTCCGAGGCGCTCAGATCCTCGTGCAGCAGCTCATTGAGGTCGCGCAAAAGTTCCGCCGGGCCGCATGTGGCGTTTGTCGACCGGCGCGTCTCGGCGCGCAGCGTGCTGCGCACTTCGGTCATGATCAGCGCAGCGCCAACGCTGTGGCCGGAAACGTCGGCGATGACCACGTCGATCACGCCGGAATTTTCGAAATAGTCGAAGTAGTCGCCGCCGACATGCGTCGCCGGCGCGCAGATTCCGGCGATTTCCATATGCGGCGTGCGCAGCGGCGCGCTCGGCAGCAGCGACAGCTGAATATGCCTGGCAATTTCGAGCTCGTGGCGGCTCTCCTCGATCCGGCGCCGCTCGGAAACATCCGCGTGAACGCTGACGAAATGGGTGATCCGCCCTGCCTCATTGGCGACCGGCGAGATGAACAATTCATCCCAGAACGCGACGCCGTCCTTGCGGTAGAATTTCACCGTCACCTGACAGCTCTTGCGATGCGCGATGGCGTTGCGGATTTCCTCGATCGCCGCAGGATCGGTCTCCGGCCCGCGCAACAGATGCATGCTGTGCCCGAGCAGCTCCTCGCGGGCGAATCCGGTGATTCGGCTCAGCGCTGGATTGACATAGACATTAGGAACGCCGGGCGCCTGCGCATCCCAGATCGCGATTCCGATCGGGACGGATTCGATGGCGCGATTGCGCACGCGCAGCGCGTCCTCGAACTTTTTGCGCGCCGTCATGTCATGGTCGACGCCGCGCCATTTGATGAGCCGCCCGTCTTCGTCGAACACCGGCGCTCCGGTGGACTCGGTGTAGACGTCGCCGCCGTTTTTATGGCGATAATGGTTGACGACGCGGTGGAACGGCCGATGCGAAGCGATGAGGCTGCGCGCGCTCTTTACGACGGCGCCGCTTGCCGGCTCCTTGGCGAAGAGCTCAAGATAGGCTTTGCCGACGACCTCTTCGGGAGTCATCCCCAACACATCCTCGACCGCGCTGCTGCAGTAAGTGTAGCGGCCGTCCTTATCCTGCTCCCACAGCCACTCGCCGGCCATGTCCGCGATCTGCCGGAAGCGTTGCTCGCTCTCGAGCAGCGCCTCCTTGTCGCGCTTCTGTTCGGTGATGTCCTGCTGGATGGCGAGATAATGAGTGATCGCGCCGGAGGGATCGCGCAGCGGCGTGATGATTTCGGACGCCCAGTAGAGTTCGCCGTCCTTGCGTCGATCCTGAATCTGTCCGCGCCACTCGACGCCGGCGGAGATGCTTTCCCACAGGCGCCGATATTGATCGCTTTCCGTCTGCTCCGATTGAAGCATGCGCGGGTTCTGGCCGATGAGTTCATGCCGCTGGTAGCCGGTCAGAGCCGCAAATCGGCTGTTCACATACTCAATTTCGCCATCCTTATTGGCGATCATCACCGCGATCGGACTTTGCTCGATGGCGGCGGAAAACGTCAGCAGTTGCTCCTCGGCGCGTTTGAGCCTGGTCAGATCGTGGGTGACGCCGACAAAGATGCGCTTTCCCTTGAGCCGGATTTCGCCGATCGAAAGATACATCGGAAAGGTCGCGCCGTTCTTTCGCCGCCCCACAACCTCACGGCCAATGCCGATGATCTTCTTGACGCCGGTTTTCTTATAGGCGGCAAGATAGTCGTCATGCGCCTCTCGGTAGGACGAGGGCATCAGCAGCTTGACGTTTGCGCCGAGCGCTTCTTTAGCGCGATAGCCGAATAGCTTCTCCGCGCCTTTGCTGAACAGCAATATGTCGCCGGCTTCGTTGATCGCCACAAGACCGTCGGCCATGCCGCCGAAGATCGTCTCGAGCTTTTCCTTGATGTCTTCGAGCGCATCCGCCTCGCCCGGCCCTTCGCCGATCGGGCGAAGCTTGATGAGCGCGCCGCCGCCGCCATCGTCGCCAAGAGGATCGATCTCGCAGCGAACGTCGATCGACGTTCGATCCTTGCGACGAATGCGCAAGGACAGCCGCTCGCGGGCCTGCGTCGGCCATGATGGTTCGCGGTCGCCGCCGGTGCGCGCGAGAAGCTGCGAGAAGAAAGATCGGCCGCGAAGCTCGCTCTCGAAATAGCCGGTCAGCCGTTCGGCGGCGCGGTTCATCGTTCGCAGGACGCCAGAGGACTCAAGAACGCAAAGCGCCTCATCGAAGGCGTCGAGAATGGCGCGATCGGCGGCCAGCGTTTCCATCGAGCTAAGCAACCCCTGCCTGCGCCGAAACGCTCTGACGCCTTCGCGCATCTTCCGCACGGACGCCGGCTCGGTTGCGATAGGCGGCGTCGCATGAGTCGACGAGCGCATTCAGCTCAGCGACGAACGCCGCAATCGGCGTGAGCGTATTGAAAAGCGAGGACTCGAGTTTGAAGGCCAGCCGCTCAAGACCGGCGAGCCGGAACTCCAGGCCGACGTTACGGAACAAGGCGCGAGGCTCGGCGATTCCAGTAAGGAACTGCATGGATGCGATGCGCGCTGCCGCATTTCTCATCCTTGCGTCGAGCGCGGCCTGCAACTGCTGCTCCCATCGATCTCTCGGCTTCACCTCCTCCAGAAAGGCGGTCAGCTTTTTCAGTCCGAAAAGATTGGCCGCCTGATCGAAATAGGCGCCGGCCGCGCGCATGTCTTCTCCCGACTCCCGGCTGAGCGCGACGAGGAATGGAAAATCGCCCACCCTATCGAAGTAGGGCTCTCCCAGCCCGTCCGCCGGTTCGACGGCTTCCACGCGCGCGCGGTAGTCGCGAAGATCAAAACGCCACCGTTCGATCTCTTCGTCATCCGGGCTCAGTCGATAGCCGCGCCGCATCGCCCATTGGCACATGTCGGCAAGAGCGTCTTCAAGCTGAAGCAGCCGTCCATATTCCTGCGCGGCGTCGAACTGGCCTTGCGCGCCAAAGGACGCGCGCCATCTGTCGCCTTCGAAAATTCGATCGAAGGAGAGATAGAGCTTCACGGCGTAGCTGAGCAGCGCCGGCGCCAGCCCCTCGCCGAGCAGGAGAATACGGACGCCCGCCTGATCGATCACTCTGTTGCAAATCGCTGTGACGGCGATTTCTCGCGCGAGCGAATGGCTTTTTATCCGGTCCGGAAAATGAGATCGAACATATTCGGGAAAATAGCCGGCCAGAAACTCATTGGCCCAAGTCCCTTGCAGGAATGACTCGTCTTCAAGCAGCCGCTGCTTCAGCGCCAGTTTCGCGCTAGCCATGAGCGAAGCAAGTTCCGGCCGCGTCAATTCCTTCGTATCGCGCGCTGCGACATCCTTGCGTGTTGGAAACGCATCCGCAGTCCTATTGACATAGCCGGCGTTTTCGAGCTGCTCGGCGATATCCATGAATGGGTCGAGATTGACGAGACAACGCGCGCGGTCCAACGACAGACAAAGACTCTGCTGGTCATTGTCACGCAACACCGATGCGCAAACGTCCTTGGTGAGAGATTCAACAAGCGCGTTGCTATCGCCAGGTTCCGGCGCATCCTTATCCGGACGCGTGCGCAGCAAAGTCTTCAGATTGACTTCGTGATCGGAGAGATCGACCCCTGCGGAATTGTCGACGGCGTCAGTGTTGATGCGACCGCCCTTCAGCGCATATTCGATGCGCGCCTTCTGCGTGAACGCGAGATTGGCGCCCTCTCCGACAATCTTGGCGCGAAGCTGCAGCGCATCGACCCGCGCGCTATCATTGATGCGGTCGCCGACGCTTTCATTCGTCTCCGAACTTGCTTTGACATATGTGCCAATGCCGCCCATCCACAACAGGTCCACGGGCGCCGTCAACAGCCAACGAACGAGCGCTTCGCCATCGGTTGTGCTGTGCCGCACCCCGAGCCAGGCGCGCACCTCTGGGCTGAGCGCAACGTCCTTGGCGTCGCGTCGATAGACGCCGCCGCCCTGCGAGAGCAACGCCGGGTTATAATCGCTCCAATTCGACCGGGGCATATCAAACAGACGGCGGCGCTCGGCGAACGAAACCAGCGGATCGGGATTCGGGTCCAGGAAAATGTACTGGCCATCGAAGGCGCCGAGCAATCGGATGTTTGGCGTATGCAACATTCCATTGCCGAAGACGTCGCCATCCATCGAACCGACGCCAGCGACGGTAAAGGTTTCGGCATCGACATCGCGACCAAGCTCATAAAAGTGCCGTCTTACGCAGACCCACGCGCCGCGCGCGGTAATGCCCAGTTTCTTGTGGTGATAGCCGTGGGCGCCGCCGCTGGCGAAAGCGTCGTCGAGCCAGAAGTCGTAAGACCGAGAAATCTCGTTGGCGACGTCGGCCCATGTCGCCGTGCCCTTGTCAGCCGCGACGACGAGATAGGGATCCGGATCGTCATAAGCGACAAGCTCCGGCGGCCGAATGATTTTCGAATCCTTTAGATTGTCGGTCAGATCGAGAAGCCCGCGCAGGAACTGCGAATAGGCCTCTTTCCCCAGCCTCTGTCGCTGCGTCGCGTCCTCATAGGGAAGCTTCAGGATAAAGCCGCCTTTCGCGCCCTGCGGCACGATGAGCGCGTTCTTGATCATCTGGGTCTGCATCAGGGCGAGGATTTCGCTACGAAAATCCTCCGGCCTGTCCGACCAGCGAATGCCGCCGCGCGCGACCTTGGCGCCGCGAAGATGTATGCCTTCCATCGACTGAGAGTGAACGTAAATTTCCGCCATTGGTCTTGGCGACGGCATGTTGAAGACGCCGAGACTGCTGATCTTCAATGCGATGAAGTTACGCGCCGATTCGCCTGAGAAGTAAAAATTTGTGCGCACCGTGGCGTCGATGAGATTGAAGAGGTCGCGCAGAATGCGGTCGTCGCTGCCGTCGACGACCTTATCGAGAACGTCGACCAGCTGAGCCCGGATCGGCGTGAGCAGTTCAAGTTCGGTCTCAAACGAGTCGCGTCTCCCATGATCCGGTTTGAACCGCGCCTCGAAATAACGATAAAGAAGGTCAACTGCCGTCGGACTTCGCAACAGCCCAAGGTAGATGCGGGCGCGCCCGAGCCGGACGCCGAGTTGCTGATAATAATTGCAGTAGGCGCGAAAGAGATCGATCTGACGCCAATCGAGTTCGGTCGCCAGGATCAGACCGTTCAAGGCGTCGCTTTCGACATCCGCCGCAAGCACCGCTTCGAGCGCCCGCAACAAGCGCGGGCGGCAGCGCGCGAGGCTCATTGCGCCCGGCGCCGAGGGCTCCACCGCGAAGCTTCGTATGAACCGCGGCCCGGCGCCGAGATCGAGCCTGAACCGGATTTGGTCCGAGACGCGTAATCCCAGGTTCTGCAGTATCGGCAGGAGTTCGTCGAGCGAACGCTCCTTCGCGCCGATCAGACGAATTTCGTAGCTCGCATCGCCAGCGCCGCGCAGCGGGCGGAGTTCGACGATTTCGCGTGCGCTGTCTTCGCCGTCCTCGATCAACGCAATGTCGCGCCCGGCGCGCGACGCCGGCACGAGATAGCGATAGGACTTCGGCAGGCCGAAAAGCGCATCCGCCGACAGTTGGCGTCCGACACGGCGTCCGGCGCGACGCAGGAAGCGGCGAACCGACGCATCCCAATCAGCGGTGCGGGATGTGTCGGGCGCCGATGTTTCCGGAGAGCCAAACACGGGAGGTCTATGCGATCTTCTTGCGCATTTCGAGCACATTGCCCGAGTCCGTTTTGCGATATTGAACCGAGTCCATCACAGAACGGATGAAGAATATGCCGCGACCGCGTTCGTGAAGTTCGCCAAAGTCGGGCGTCGGCACGGCGGCAAGATCGAAGCCTACGCCATGATCAAACACGCGCACGGAAAGATAGGCGTCTTTAACGGAAAGGCAGATCCGAACCGAGTCATTCGCGTGCGCTGCGGAACTGTATTGAATCGCGTTGGCGACGGCTTCGGTCAACGCCAGATTGAGATTGAACGCGAGGGTGTCGCGCTTATCCTCCTGAATGTCCAATTCCTTGGCGAGCTGCTCGGCGACCGCCCCAACGAAACGCAAATATCGCGTTTCATTGGGAACGACGATGTCCAGATTGACCGCCGTCTCGCACATGTCGATCACCGCCCGTCCCCAATCAGGCGCTCAGCGCCAGTTGCAGGCTTGGATAAATGTCGAAAACTCTATGTAGTCTTGTCAACTCGAACATCGACTTGACGCGCGGCTGCAGGCCCGCCAATGCATATCCGCTCGCGCGCAAATTGGCGTTTTTGTAGCCGGAGAGCAGGGCCCCCAGGCCCGAACTGTCAATGAATTGAACTCTCGCGAGATCTATCACGACATTTTTTGCGCCGCCTTCGAGAGTTTTCAGCACCAGATTCTTGAGCTCGCCGGAGTTGTGCGCATCGATGCGATCTTCCTGGATGCTCAAAACGGTGCGATCGTCCCGCACTTCCTCAGCTATTCTCATTGTCCAGTCTCGGCTCGATTTCGGCTTCTCTAACAGCTGATTGGATACATATGTCCGCGCCGCCTCATTGAACAGGGCCTGACGCGAAGCTTGCGGCGCCCGGTCGGCTTCAGACGCGCTAACCTTAAGTTTTCTCAACCGAAAGCCAGCGTGAGGTCGGCAATGAGGTCGTCGGGATGCTCGATGCCGATCGAGGCGCGAATGAGCGAAGGCGTGATGCCGATTTCCCGCCGGGCCTCCTCGGTCAGCCCCGAATGCACCGTGGTCGCCGGGTGGCAGATCAGGGATTCTGAGCCGCCCAGACTCACCGCGAGCTTGAAAATCTGAAGCCGATTGAGAAAGGCGAAGGCCTCCGCCTGCCCGCCCACGACCTCGAATGAGAAGGTCGAGCCGGCCGAACTGGACTGGCGCTCCATCAACATGCGCTGGGGGTGATCGGCCGGCAGCAGCGGCGGGTAGTGAACGCTGGCCACTTTGGGATGGCCGGCCAGAAATCTTGCGACGATCGCCGCGTTCTCGGCGGCCCGGTTCATGCGCAAGGACAGCGTTTCGAGCGACCGCCCGAGCATCCAGCAGGAATGCGCGTCGAGCTGCGTGCCGATGGCGCTGCGCATTGCTCGAATGACCTTAAGATGCGCGCACTCGCCGACGACGGCGCCGCCGAGGAGATCGCTGTGTCCGCCGACATATTTGGTCAGCGAATAGAGCGAGAGATCTGCGCCGTGCCGCAGCGGCGACTGAAAATCAGGGCCGA
>JBFXJV010000174.1:0-7282 GCA_050174515.1 Methylocystis sp. | reverse complement strand
GATGGTCCGGACCGACGCGTTTATCCGGACGCGCAAGCTAACGAACGACGAGGTCACTCGGGTCAACCGAGTGCTTAAGGCGCGGGCGAAGCGCTATATCGCCGCCGGCAAAGAGGAATGGCTTTACCCGGAGACCTCTTCGATTGAACCCTGGGCCGATTTGCGTAGTGTCTTCCTCCCTCCCGAAAACGGGCTTTGGCAATTCGGGGGCGAGATGTACGGCAGTTTCGAGAGCGGTGAAGTCTATTATCAGGACGCTTTTGGCCGAACCGAAAAGGAACGAGAGTATTTAAAGAAAAAGCCCCCATCGAAGACGCTTCACGCGCGCGATCCCTGCGGTTGCGGGTCGGGCCGCGCATTTGGCGCATGCTGCGAGCACAAGCGCGTTGCCCTCCGGCCCACTTGGGAAGAGCAAAGTATCCGCGAGCGGAACTTGATGCTCTTCACCGGAATCTCCAAAATCCTCGGGATTACGGAAGACTCCAACTGGCTCACTGTGCGCCGTGAAATCACGGACGAGAAGATCAAAGCAGTTTATGGTCTATTTGACGCCTTGTGGCCGCTCGAAACAAATTTGCTAGCAATGCTGCCGAAGCCGGACGGGAAGGCGCGCGGCGTTTACACCGGCATTCTTCACCCGAATCTCATTGGGAGTTGCGCGCTCGGGCTCTCACTCTATTTCGACGAACTGCTGATCCAGCACCCCTTCATTCATCCACGGATACTCAACCAGAAGTTCAGTCCGCTCGAACACCCCAAAACTTATCGGCAGGAATTCTTGAAGTCGGTCGTCTTATTCATGGCGATCACGCCACTCGTCGAACAAGGGCTTGTCACTTTATTTCCCGATCCCTGCAACTTCGACACTCACCTGCGCGACCAGATGCTCCAAATGGCTAAGTTTCGGTCGCAGGGAAGAAAAGTCGACCCCAAGGAAGAAAATGGTTTCCTTGAGATGATGGAGGAAGAACATAAGCGGAGCATGTTGCTGTTGCCACGCGAGGCGCTTCAGCACCAAGTTCTTCGGCATTCTCCTGAACTGGATGAAAAGGCTGTGGAGGCTATTCTCAATGGTTTCGATACGCTTCGCGAACAAGACCCGCTTGCGGTGCTACAGGAGGGATCGCTCGAAGGTGGGGAGGGTGGCGGACAGTTCACACTGCTTAAGATGGCGCCAAACTTCGAGATCACGATGTACCTCGCGCAGGCCACGGGCTCTTGCATCGTAACCGACAGCGTAATCCGTTGGCGAGAACTGATGACGGCTGCCGGTCTCGGCATTCCGCGCGCATCGCCGCTTACCCAGCTGCGTGCTGGCATGGAGAGGGCTGAGTTTGTCTTCCCTTATGATGTTCGTGAAATCGGTTTGCTTGCAGAGAATGGACTATTTCAAGGTTATCGAGCCGTCATGCGAAAGGTTTTCAAGTACCTTTCGGTATGTTCGGAGAGGATTCCAAAGCCCAATGTCGAAGCCAGCCTCAAAGCTGAATTTGAGCGAGTCCACACTTCAACGGTGCCGGCCGCAAAGAAGTCTGGGGTTCAGCTATCACAAGCCCGCGTATCGTGCCTTTGGCCCACGGGCGGGATTCAGGACAACTCCATCAATCGGCTCCTCTTGATGTCCAGCTCCGAGCATCACCTCGCCAGTGCGCCGATGGCACTGTTCGTTAAGAGCGATGTCCTGGAACGGTAAGCTATAGGGATCGCCATAGAATGCCTTTGCGAACGTCTTCTCTTAGCTCTTGGCGCAATTCCAACCATTATTCTGAGGCAGTTCAAGGCACCTCGCTCGACCACCTCTCCGAGCGAAACGCAAGCGCGATCGCCTCGGCGCGGGCGGTTTGGCGCGCTTCGGCTGAGCCGTTCTCCGTAACCTCGGCGCAGGCTTTAAGCGCGATCTCCAGCAGCGCCGACTTCGGATAGGTCTGACCCTCGCGGCCCTCATGCGCGCAGAAATCGATGGCGCAGACCATCATCAGTTCGCGGAAGCGCTCCGGCGCCTCAAATGCCCCGATCCGCTCCAGCATCAGCGCCACCGGCCCGGCGCGCATTTTCGAAACGCGATGCACCCGTTCGCATTCGGCAAGCGCGAGCAGCGCAAGATCGCGGCAGTCGGCCGGCGCGAGAAAGCGCGCGCTCATTTCCTCGATCCGCGGGCGCCCGCGCTCGACATGTTTGTAATGCACCGGGAGATGTTCGCGCGGCGAATCCGACTTGCCGACATTCATCGCGAGCAGCGCGAAGCGAACGGGGAGGGTCGCGCCGCGCTTTGCCGCCGCGTCGAGCGATCTCATCAGATGTTGGCCGAGATCGACCTCATCCTGCCCGTCGGAAATCTGCGGCACGCCGAAGAGCGCCGCGACTTCGGGGAGGATTTCGACCAGCGCGCCGCATCCGCGCAGGGTCTTGATCATCTTCGACGGCGCCGGGCTCATCAGGCCGCGAACCAGTTCCGTCCACATCTGCGCCGGCTGTGCGTCGACGAGATGGCCGGCCTCGACCTGTTCGAAGAGCAGATCGAGCGTCTCCTCGTCGGGATCGTCGACGCTCTGCGCGATCAGCGCCGCCATGCGCAGCACGGCGAGGCCGGGATCGGTCTGTCCGAAATCTGGCGAGAAATCTGGTTCGGAGGCCATGGCGGGTGTGACAATCGAGGTGATTGGAGCGACATGCAAAGGTCTTGCCGCCAGCCCGCCGATCACCGGCGCCCCGGACGACATTCGATGCATGGACACGACCCGTCTAGGACGGAAACGTCGCGGCTGCGCCAAAACGCTCACCCGTCTCAGGCGCGAGGGGTCTCGCCGGCCGGTTTCAGCCGGCGCGCCCGCGTCAATTGTTGCACGGAGAGCAGCCAGGATGATGTCGCGTGGCGTGGTGCGTCGGGGGCGGCGTAATCGCGACGCAGCGCCGATAGGGACGCGACGGCGCCGACTGCCACCAGCAATGTTCATAAGGCGCGCCGGTGCTTTCGCCGGACCCCGCCGAAATGAACGGAAAATAAGGACTGGCCTGAGCGGCGCTCGCAAATGAAGCGACGATCACGGCGATCGACAGCAGATAGTTGAAGCTGGACATTTGAACATCTTCCTCCGTCTGTGCCCGAATGACGGGGAGATGAGTCGCGTCGCGCATGTATCAAGGGCGCGCGGCGGCGGCGAAACAGCCGCTTAATTGACGAGAAACGAATAGAAATATCAATCGCCGGCGCTCGCGACCGGGGCGACGGCTTGATCCTGCCGCGGGTCTGCCAGATCGGCGAAGGCGATCAATCCGCCGCGCGGCGCCTGCTACGCGCGAGCCGCGCCGGCCGACAGCCGGCGCGCGTGTCATCTCGGGTTAATACCGCAAGCCGCGTGGCGGCGCGATCGGCACGCAGAGCCGATAGGGCCGCGAGGGGCTTTCCTCCCACCAGCATTTTTCGAAAGGCGCGCCGGTGCTTTCCCAGGATGCGAACGGATAATAGGGGCTTGCCGGACTGGCCGGGACATCGGGATCGTCCGCCCGGGCGGCGCCGGCGAAGGACGCAACGACAAAGGCGGCCAAGAGCAGCAGTTTGATTTTGGACATGCGAACATCTCCCCAACGGTTGATACGTTTGGGTAGAGATGTGTCGACAACGAATGCTATCAAGAGTCGATGACGCTTATATGACAGTTATGACATTGACGAGAAACGGCGCGAACGCTTCCGCGGGGACCGGGACGCGGCGCGCAACGATCGAGAAACGTGCGCCGCCTTGGCGATGGTTGGCGATGGGGGAGTGAGCGGCTCAGCGACCGGGCTTCGCCGGCGCGTCGGGCCGGGCGACGCCCGCCGCCCGCCGCCGGTTCTCGGCCGCCGCCGCTTCGAGCCCGGCGCCCATGGCGCGCAGATCGGCGGCGGTCTTGCGCTTGGGGTCCTTCGGAGGCGTTGGGTCGAAGGGACGATAGTCCATCTGCGCTGGCCGCGACTCGCGCACGAAATCCGCCGCCTGCCGGGGAGGGGCGCGCAATCCGGTGGCGTCGAACAGCCGTCCGATGAATTCGCCGCCGCTCGAGGGCGCATCCTGCGCAAGGGCGGCGCGGGCGGAGAGGGCGAAGATGAGAGCCAAGGCGATGCGTGCGAAGGTCATTCCGGGAGAAGGGCGCAAAAATGCGGCGCCAGTAGGTCGGCGTCCAGTTTGGAGCGCGCTCCCCGCGAAAAGCCGGCTTCCACTTATTCGCAGCGCGCTCTAGGCGATCTGCGCGTAAACCGCGTCAATCTTCGCGCCTCGGTTGAACCCGCGATGGATCGAAATCTCCAGCCCCTCTTCGCGGGCCTGCGCCCCATGGCGTCCGAGGAGGCGGCGCGCCGCCGCGTCGCTGTCGACGAACACGAAGCCGGTCGGACCCCAGGAGGTCTGGCCGCCGCCGGTCGCGCCGTCGGCGAGGAGTCGCGCCGCCGCGGCCTCGACCTTGGCGCTGGTGAACCGGCGTCCGCCCTGCGCCGGCGCGAAATGATCGCCGACAAGCTCTTGAATGCGCGTCACCGCCGCGCCGAAGGGCGCAAGCTCCTTTTCGGCCAGCGCGGGAAGAACCTGCATCAGCACCAGACGGCACACTTCGCCGCTCGTCGCCGCGTCGAAGGGCGGCAGTTCGGCGAAGGCGTCGCGCTCATCGGCGCCGTGCAGCCCCACAGCGTCGGCGTCGGCGATCAGCAGGATGCGCCATGCCTCGGGAAATTCGGCGCGGGCGACGACGGGCGGCGTCGACGTATGCGGGCCCCGCCCACCGTCAACGACCACGCCGCCGTGCTGGAAAAGTCCGGCGCCGAGCCCCGAGCGCGCCCCCCGCGCCATCAGCGCCGCGTCGGCGGTCGGATCATGCGGCAGGTCTTCGAGGCGGCGTAGCGCCGCGCTGATCGCGAGCGCGAGCTGCGTCCCGGAGCCCAGTCCGGCATGGGCGGGAATCGCCGCCCCGATCGCCAGCCGGTGGCGGTTGGCGACGCCCAGCGCCTCCTGCGCGCGCGCCAGCAGAGCGGCGGCGCGGGCGCTTTCGGCGCCTTCGACCATATTTTTGTCGGCGCGATTCAGCGTGAGCCGCGTCGCCGGCGCGTCGAGCGCCAGGCCGACGCCGCCGAACTTGCGGCCGAGTCCGCCATTCATGTCGAGAAAACCGAGATGCAGCCGCGCGCTCGCCGCGACGCTCACACTAGCCGGCATAGCGCCTCTTTGGTGGGACTGAGACTTTGGATCGGTTTAGGCTATAACGCATTTCAACGAAAGAATGTTGCGTCGCAACGCGCAGGAGGGAGCGGGTCATGGCCAAGGAAGAGCGCGCCTATTCCGAAGAGGAAATCGCCGCAAGGCTCAAGAGCGAACTGCCGCACTGGCGCTATGAGAACGGCTGGATCAGGCGGAAATTCAAGACGCACAGCTGGAAGGGCACGCTGATGGTCATCAATACGGTGGGCCATCTCGCCGAGGCCGCATGGCATCACCCCGACATCGCCGCCTCCTATGCCTGGGTCGAGGTGAAGCTCATGACCCATACCGCGAAGGGGATCACCGATAAGGATTTCGAACTCGCCAGGAAGATCGAGGAGGTCGTCTCCTGGCGCCCGGGCAAGGCCGGCGGCGCGCTTGAAGGGACGCCGGAGACCGATCAGCGCTTCGCCTATGTGAAATACGACGACTGACGGGATTTAGCGCTTGGCATTCGATGTCGAGGCGACCGCGAATGCGCGCGATCGCTTTCTTTCGCTGATCGGGACGCGCCCGGTCATCATGGGAATCGTCAATGTCACGCCCGATTCCTTCTCGGACGGCGGGCTCTACGCGACGCGCGCGGCGGCGCTGGCGCAGGCGAAGAAGCTCGCCAGCGAAGGCGCCGACATCGTCGACGTCGGCGCCGAGTCGACCCGCCCCGGCCATACGCCGCTGACCGTGGAAGAGGAGTGGGCGCGCCTCGAGCCGCTGCTCGCGGCGCTCGTCGCCGAGGCGGGCGCGCCAGTCTCAATCGACACCTATAAGGCCGAGACCGCGCGGCGCGCGCTCGCGCTTGGCGTCTGTCTCGTCAACGACATCTGGGGCTTGCAGCGCGATCCTTTGATGGCGCAAACGATCGCCGAAACCGGCGCAGCCGTCGTGATCATGCATAATCGCGAGACGACGGATCCGGAGATCGACATCGTCGCCGACATGAAGCGTTTCTTTGCCCATTCGCTCGACATCGCCCGGCGCGCCGGCGTGCCGGACCGGCATATCCTGCTCGATCCAGGCGTCGGCTTCGGCAAGAGCCGGGAGCAGAATTACGAGGCGCTGCGCGCCGTTCCGGAGCTGTTGAAACTCGGTTTTCCGCTCCTCATCGGCGTGTCGCGCAAATCCTTGTTCAAGGGCCTTGGCGACGGCGCGCTGGAAGGCCGGCTCGTCGGCACGCTCGCGGCCAATCTTCTCGCGGCGCGTGACGGCGCGCAGGTCTTTCGCGTGCATGACGCGGCCGAGCATCGCGCGGCGTTCGAAGTGTTGCGCATCCTCTCCGCGCGACGGGGAGGTTGAGACGATGCGGGTCGGATTCGGGCTTGGCAGCAATCTCGGCGACAAGCCGCAAAACATTCGAGAGGCGTTGCGTCTCATCGAGGCGCGCGGACTGGCGCGGCTCGACGCGGTCTCGCAAATCTACCGAACGCCGCCCTGGGGCGATCTCGACCAGGGCGATTTCGCCAACGCCTGCGCCATCGGCGACACGGGACTCGCGCCATATGAGCTGCTCGCCGCGGTCAAGAAAATCGAGGCCGACATGGGCCGCGCCCCGACTCGGCGCTGGGGGCCGCGGCTGATCGACGTCGATATTCTTTTCCTCGGCGACCATGCGATCGACGATCCCGAACTGACCTTGCCGCATAAGGAGCTTTTCCGACGCGGCTTTGTGCTCGCGCCGCTTGCCGAGATCGCGCCGGACCTCGAACTGGATGGCGTCTCGATGCGCGAGGCGCTCGCCGGCGCGGACGCAGCAGGCGTACGACCATGGTCTGACGATTAGGCTGCCCACCCCGGATGGTTGCTGTCCTTCGCAGCGCAGCAAAATCGGAAGCGGCATCACGGCGAACGGAGATTGTGATCAACTATGTTTATGATTTATAACTTGATATTGATGCAGCCGCGCTGCGGCGAACGTTCGCGTGATGGATCGAGAGGGCAGTCCTTTACCCACCCAGAATAGTTGTATTGGCTATTCGATAGATTGTATTGCTCTATACCAAGGGGTATTGTGTGGCGAGGGTGTTATTGGAATTGTTGCGGCACGCTGAGCTGGGTCTGCGA
>JBFXJV010000173.1:0-7295 GCA_050174515.1 Methylocystis sp. | reverse complement strand
AATTCGCCGACGCGGTCGAGGCGCTCGCTATCAAACGCGCGAAAAAACTGTTCAACTGCCGCTTCGCCAATGTTCAACCGCATTCCGGCTCCAACGCCAACGCCGGCGTCTTTCTCGGCCTCCTCAAACTCGGCGATACGATCCTCTCCATGAATGTCGCCGCCGGCGGCCATATCAGCCACGGCCATCCCGCCACGCTCACCGGACGCGATTACAGGATCGTCACCTATGGCGTCAGCCGCGAGACCGAACGCATCGATCTCGACGAGGTGCGCGATCTTGCGCGGCGCGAACATCCCCGCATGATGATCGCCGGCGGCTCGGCCTATCCGCGCGCGATCGATTTCGCTTCGCTGCGCGCCATCACCGAAGAGGTCGGCGCCTATCTGCTCGTCGACATGGCGCATGTCGCCGGCCTCGTCGCGACCGGCCTTTTTCCCGATCCCCTGCCCCATGCGCATGTGGTGACGACCACCACCTATAAGTCGCTGCGCGGCGCGCGCGGCGGCATGGCGTTGTGGAACGACGAAACCTTAAGCAACCGGATCAACGCCGGCATTTTTCCCGGCGTGCAGGGCTCGGTGCTGCTGCATGGCGTCGCGGGAAAAGCGGCGTGCCTCGGCGAAGCGCTGCGACCGGAGTTCGCCGCCTATAATCGCGCGGTGATCGACAATGCGCGGGCCTTGGCGGGCGCCCTTGCGGAATCGGGCCTGCGGATCGTGACGGGCGGCACGGACACCGGCCTGATGCTTGTCGATCTCGCCGCGCGCGGGCTCACCGGCGATATCGCCGCCAAGTCGCTGGAGCGCGCCGGCCTCGCCGTCAACAAGAATATGATTCCCTTCGACACGCGCCCGCCGGAAGCGCCTTCCGGCCTGCGGCTTTCGAGCAACGCCGGCACGACGCGCGGCTTCGGCGCTGTTGATTTTCAAACGATTGCGCACTGGATCGACTCCGCGCTGAAAAATCCCCACGATGACTCGACGATCGCGGCCGTTCGCGAAAACGTAGCCGCGCTTTGCGCCAAACACCCGATCTATTGAGGCGGTCGTGAGTTCTCCGCCCGTTCGTCTTCTCATCTGCGTCGGACCGCGCTGCGACGCCGAGGGAAAAGGCCGTGCGCTGCTCGCGTCGGTCGAAAAATGGTTCGCGACGACGTTCCCCGACGAACTTTCTTCCGGCCGTCTCACGATTGCGACGCGCGACTGCCTGCGACTCTGCACGCGCGATCCGGTCGTGCGCTTCGAACCGTCAGGCGACGCCTTGTCCGACCCCTCGCTCGACGAATTGTCGCGGCTCACGCGCGCTGCGCTTGTCGACTAGAGCGCTTCCCGATCACATGGAATCATGTGATCGATAAGGAATCGCTCAAAATCAGAATGTTGGAGCAGGTTCTCTTCGAAAAAGTCTGTCAACTTTTTCGGAACCTGCTCAAAGACCACGCGCTGTCATGAAGTTTTTAATAACAAAAAAACGCCGTTTCTGAAGAAAAACTCCTTTGCTTTTCTTAATGAATAGTTATACGCTAAGTTTTGCGCATCACTAGAACAATAGGCATGAAAGGAACAACATGCGTAAACTCATATCGCTTTCGCTTCTCTTGACGCTCGCCGCATCGCCCGCCGCAGCTCAGGGCACCGCTCAGGAACGTTCGAGCTGCATGGGCGACGCATTAAGATTTTGCAGCGCCGACATTCCGTTCGTCGAAGCGATTGAATCCTGCCTGGAGGAGAATATGGCGCGGCTGAGCCCCGCCTGCCGCCGTGAGTTCGCTTCCGGGAACGGCACAAAGCTACGCCCGGAACATTTCCAGTAATCCTATAGAGCGCGGCCCTCGCCGCGCTTCACTCACTTCAGTCTGCGCCGAAACGCGTCGAGCCATCCCCTTAGCTGGCCGACGTCGATCTTCTTCGCCTCGTGAAAGCCGATGTCATGCGCGAAACTTTCGACTGGTCCCTCTGAGGGCGCGACGCTTCGCGCAAATCTCGCGGGCAAATGCCGCGCCAAGATGCGCACCACCACGTAGAAAGTCGGCGTGAAGATCAGGCCGAACAAAGTGACGCCAAGCATGCCGAAGAACACCGCCGTGCCGATCGACTGACGCATTTCGGCGCCGGCGCCCTTGGCGACGGCGAGCGGCAACACGCCGAGGATGAAGGCGAGCGAGGTCATCAAAATCGGACGAAGGCGCGTGCGGGCGGCGGTGACGGCGGACTCGAATTTGGATTGGCCCGCCTCTTCCGCCTGCTTGGCGAATTCGACAATGAGAATCGCGTTCTTCGCGGCCAGGCCAATCAGCACCACGAGCCCGATCTCGACCAAAATGTTACGATCGAGCCCTCTCGAGACCACGCCGAGCATCGCGGCGAGAATGCACATCGGCACGATGAGAATCACCGAAACCGGCAGCAGCAGGCTCTCATAGAGCGCGGCGAGCAGAAGAAACACGAAAACCACCGCTAGGCCGAAGGCCAGAGCCGCTGTGTGGCCGGCAAGCTTTTCCTGCAGAGCGATTTCGGTCCATTCGAAGCCGAATCCCTGCGGCAACTTCTCCGCCGCGAGCTTCTCAACCACCGCGATGCCCTGGCCCGATGAAACGCCATGGGCGAGATTGAGTTGTACCTCGGCGGCCGGATAGAGATTGTAACGCGGCACGCGGAATGCGCCCGTCGTGTCGCGGAAGGTGGCGACGGCGCCGATCGGCGCCATCTCGCCGGAGGCGCTGCGCGTCTTGAGATTGGCGATGTCGCGCAGCGTCATGCGATAGGGATCGTCGGCCTGCGCCATGACGCGGTAAGTACGGCCGAGCATGTTGAAGTCGTTGACGAAGGTCGAGCCGAGATAGACCGAGAGCGTCTCAAAGACGCGGGAGATGGGCACGCCGATGAGTTCGGCCTTGGTGCGGTCGATATCGGCGAAGATTTGCGGCGTGCGCGTGTTGAACAGCGTAAACGCCTGGGTGAAGTATCCCGACTGTCCCGCCGCGCCGGCAAGCGTCCAAGTCGCGCCTTCGAGCGCCGGAAGGCCGCGCCCGGCGCGATCCTGCACATAGCCCTTCAGGCCGCCGCCAGTGCCGATGCCGGGAACCGACGCGGGCAGAAGCACGAAAGCGAAAGCGTCGGTCAGCTTCGACAGTTCGAAATATAAATCCCCTTGAATCTGCGCGGCCGACAGGCCCTTCCGGGCGCGCTCCTCAAAGGACTCCAGCGTGACGAAAATCACGCCGGTGTTTGGCGCGTTGGTGAAGGTGGCGCCGTCGAAGCCGGTGAAAACGACCGCGTCTTTCACGCCCTCGCGCTTCAAAATGATGTCGGTCGCCCTGCGCATGACCTTGTCGGTGCGGTCGAGCGTCGCGCCCGGCGGCAATTGGAAAGCGGCGATCACATAGCCGCGGTCGAGTTGCGGAATGAGGCCGGTCGGCGTTCGCTGCAACAGGTCGAAGGCGAAAAAGATCAGGATCGCATAGATGGCGAGCATGACGACGCCAAGCCGCACGAGACGCGCCGTCGCCGCGCCATAGGTCGTCGACAGCCGATCAAATCCCGCGTTGAAGGCGTCGAAGAAGCGGCGCAGCGACGCATGCGCCCAGGTAAGCCGATGATGGACGCTGCCTTCTGAATCGTGCGGCTTCAGTAATATCGATGCGAGCGCCGGCGACAGGGTCAGCGACACAAAGGCCGAGATGATCGTCGCGCTCGCGATGGTGATCGCAAACTGCTTATAGAAGGCGCCCTGCAGCCCGCTGATGAACGCCGTCGGGATGAAAACGCCGCAGAGCACGAGCGCGATCGCGATCAGCGCGCCGCCCACTTCGTCCATGGTTTTGTGAGCGGCTTCCTTGGGCGAAAGCCCCTGCGCGAGATAGCGCTCGACATTCTCGACGACGACGATCGCGTCGTCGACGACGATGCCGATCGCGAGCACAAGGCCGAAGAGCGACAGCGTGTTGAAGCTCAGCCCGGCCGCCTTCATCACCGCAAAGCTGCCAATCAGCGAAACCGGGATCGCCGCGACCGGAATGATCGCCGCGCGCCATGTCTGCAGGAAAAGGATGACGACGAGGACAACGAGGACGATCGCCTCGAGCAGCGTATGGACCACCTCGTCCACCGACTGCTGAATGAATTCGGTCGGATTATAGATCACCGTATAGTCGACGCCGGCGGGAAAATTCTTCTTGAGCCGCTCCATCTCCTGCTTGATGGATTCAGCCGTCTGCAAGGCGTTCGAGCCGGGACGCTGAAAAATGCCGAGCGCGGTGGCGACGTCGTGGTTCAGATAGGCGTTGAGCGTATAGTCCTGGGCGCCGAACTCGATCCGCGCGACGTCGCGCAGATGAATCTCGCCATCGGCGTCGGCGCGGATGACGATGTCGCCAAATTGCTCTGGCGTGCTGAGCCGTCCGAGCGTCTGCACCGAAAGCTGGAAGGCGCCCGCCGAGGCGGCGGGCGGCTGATTGACCGCGCCGGCGGCGACTTGCAGATTGGCGGCGCGCAGAGCGGCGACCACGTCGCCCGCCGTCAGATCGCGCGCCTCGACTTTCGCGGGATCGAGCCAGACGCGCATCGAATAGTCTCTTGCGCCAAACAGGCGCGCGTCGCCGACGCCATCGATTCTGGCGATGGCGTCCTTCACATAAAGCGTCGCGTAGTTTGAAATATATTGCTGGTCGCGCGAACCGTCGGGCGACAGCAGATGCACGACCATCATCAGGTCCGGCGAGGCCTTCTTCACCACGACGCCAAAGCGCGTCACCTCCTCCGGCAGGCGCGGATTGGCGATCGCCACGCGGTTCTGGACCAGCACCTGGGCAATATCGATATTGACGCCCGGCTTGAACACGACGTCGATCGACAAGCGTCCGTCGCCCGTCGATTGCGACGTAATGTAGAGCATGTCGTCGACGCCATTGACCTCCTGTTCGATTGGCGAGGCGACCGTCTCGGCGATCACATCCGCCGAGGCGCCGGGATAGGTCGCGCTGATATTGACGGTCGGCGGCGCAATTTCGGGATATTCGGAAACCGGGAGCGCGCCTTGCGCGATCGCTCCCGCGAGCGTCAGAAGCACGGACAGCACCGCCGCAAAGATCGGCCGCTCGATAAAGAAATGCGAGATGCGCATAAGCTTCCTGGCTTCGGAGACTAACGGTCGCTGACCGCGACGGGCGCTTCCTTGATCTCGCCGTCCCTGAGCTGCACGGTCGCCCCAGGCCGCACCATCGGATTCGCCAGTCCGCCGATCACGATCCGATCCTTGGCGTCGAGTCCTGATTGGATGACGCGCAGGCCTCTTTGAATGGGGCCGAGAGTCACTGACTTGGCGATGACCTTGTTGTCGTCAGAGACGACCAGCACGGTCTTGTTTGTCTGATCGGAGACGACGGCGGCGTCGGGAATGAGCAACGCCGAGACGTCGCCGCCAAACAGCCGCAGGCGTCCAAATGTGCCGGGCGTAAGGAAGTAGTCCTTGTTGTCGAAGATCGCCCGTCCGCGGATTGTGCCGGAGCGCCGGTTGATCTGATTGTCGATGAAGTCCATGACGCCGCCGCGCGTCCATTCCTTCTCGTCGGCAAGCCGTACGGAAACGCGGTTGTTCAACTCGCCCGATTTTTCCTTGCGCCGCTCCGCTGCGCGCGCATAGCGAATATAATCGGCTTCCGAGGCGTCGAAAACGAAGTGAATGGGATCGAGCGTCACGATCGTCGTCAGCAGGGTCGCTCCCGCCTGTCCGCCCTGAACGAGATTGCCCGGATCGACGCGACGATCCGACACGCGCCCGGAGATCGGCGCGCGAACCTGAGTCCACTCCAAATTGAGCGCGGCGTTGCGGAGCGCGGCGTCGGCGCTCAGCACCTGCGCCTTGGCGATCTCATTGCTCGCTCTGCGCTGATCGACGTCGCGTGCGGTAATGGTGCGGCCTTTCGTCATTTCCTGCGCGCGCGCGTAATCACGGGAGGACATCGCGGCCTGCGCCTGAGCCCGCGCGAGATCCGCTCGAGCGCTGTCGACCGCGATTTGATACGGCCGCTGATCGATGACGAACAGAACGTCGCCGGCCTTGACGAACTGTCCGTCGGTGAAATTGACCTTGTCCAGCGCGCCGGAAACACGCGCGCGGACTTCGACCTGCTTTAGCGCCTCGAAACGACCCGTATATTCGTCCCAGCGCGGAATCGTCCGGGCAAGAGGACGGGAAACGACGACTTCAGGGGTCGGACCTTGCGCGCGGGCGACTGAAGGCGGAGCGAAAAGCAGCAGCGCCACGAATGTCTTAACGAGCGCGGTCGCAGATTTGCAGCGACGGTCGCCGCGCCGCCTGGCGTCCCAAGCCAACAAGGTCATCTCTTCTCCGGGTTCCGCCTGTCACATGGAGCGCGCATTCTTGTCCGGCCGATGAATCAAGGACGACGTAAGCGCGACGCCGCCCGAATGCAATCGCGCATTGCCGACGTTTTCGGCAATCGCGCCTAATTCATGAATGACGAGTTTTTCATGGCGGCGCCGGATCTCAAACATGTCCCGACGCGGGGCCCACAAGGTCGCAGCGCCCATCCATCATGGCTCTCGCGCCGTAACCTTATTCGCGGCGGCGACGAATAGCGTCGGCAGGTTCCCCATGGAGCCTGGAGCGCTCGTCCTGCGAGCGTGATTTGCTAGGAGATGGAAATGAACGCCAAAATCGTTTCGGGCGCCTCTATGGCCGCCGCCGCGGTCGCCCTGGTTCTGAGCGGCGCCGCGACGTCGCCGGCGCTCGCCAAAAAAGTGAGCAAGTCTGTGGAATGCAATGGAATCAATTCATGCAAGGGAACAAGCGCCTGCAAGACCGCGAACAATGCATGCAAGGGCATGAATTCCTGCAAGGGACAGGGGTGGCTGCCGGCAAAGTCGGCGAAGGCTTGCGAGGCGAAGGGCGGCACGGTCGCTGAAATGTGAGCCAAGCGGCGCGGACGGATGGGTTTCATGCGCCGTTCCGCGCCGCCTTCCGATCCCCGGGCGGCGAGTCAGCGACGATGCGCCTGAAAAGAGGCGAGCAACGCGTCGCGCATCGTCCAATGCAGCAATGCCCGGCCGAAAAGCGATGCAATTCCGGTGAGCAGGACGACGGAGCCGAACTGCCAGATACAAACCGACACCGCCGCATCCTGCCGGAAAGACAGACGCAGGGCCGCCGCGGCCAGCGCCGTCGACGCGAGCGCCGCGAGACCGATCGTGACAAATGGCGCGATGGGCGCGCCGCGTTTTACCATCGACAGGATCAGGAGCGCCGCCGGTATGCTGATGGCGAGGATTGTC
>JBFXJV010000172.1:0-7312 GCA_050174515.1 Methylocystis sp. | reverse complement strand
CCGCGTCGTTGAGCGGCAGGTAATCGAGCTTAAGATTGAAGCCGTCGCCGTCCTGGTGCGCCCAGGCCGCCCCGATCTCGCGCCAGTAGCTCTTGTCGCCGCGCTTGGTGACCGCATAGGCGCGATGGGTCGGCCGGTTCTTTGTCGTGATCGATTTCATGTTCGGTCCTTTCGCTGGTTCTGAGGCCCCGCAGCGGGGCCTCGATGCGGACCGTCACGACACGGGGCCTCGCCAGCGGCGGGGCGAGGCGCGGAGGGGGATCACCCGCCTTGGCAGGGAGCGCAGCGACCGAAAGGCGGGGATACCGCGCCGAGGGCAAAGCCCTTGCCCCAAAGCGGCGGGGTGGGTCGTAGGGATCGCGGAATCGAGGCACCCTGATCGTGTGGGGGCACGTCAGCGAAGAGACAGAACCCAACACGTCACGACGCGAAGCCGGCCCGCCCGCCGGAGACGCGGTCGATGCGCCTTCATGCGACAAGTGGCGCTACGGATCGGTCGACGGCGCGCGCCACGGCTCGATGGCTCAACATCAGAACATGCCCGTCTGCGCCGACTGGCGTGCGCCACTATGCCCAGCATGACGGTGGACGACGCGCTCAACGCGTAGCCTCTGCCCAGCCCTCAGCGGAAATTCTCTCAAACGCGGCTCGCAAGGCGTGAGTAACATCAGCAGCCTCATTGTCAGCGCCTCATTCGGCCTCCGATTTTGCAACCGGCCTCTGCCCGTCCTTCTTCCGGCATGACAGCGCCGTTCACCGGCTGAGCGCCGCAAGCGCGCGAGCGCACTCCTTCACTGGCGTTACGGTCGCAAGCGATGCATCCGCCGTCGCCGTCGCAACAGGTCAGCCGCAGAAGGCCGCGCGAGGCGCGGTCGCAACGCAGGGAGGCGACCATGCGGATACTGACGATGACGGAACTGATGCAGATCACACGGCCCGAACTCACGGCGTGGGAAGCCCGGATTGTGGCGGCTTTAGCCGATTACGCTGAAGGCTCGCCCGATCATGTGGCGGCGATAACCAACCTGCGCAACATTCGCATGGTCTTGAGCCGATCTGCGTGTATGCGCGTAACTTGCTGGTCGCCGAAGCCCGGCCTGTAGGGCCGAAAAAATTTACGCATCTGCGCAGCAAAGCGGGCGGCGGCGACCCGCCGCCCGCAATTGGCTAATCCGCCGCCTCGGCGAACGTTATCAGCTCGCCCTTGCATCGCAGGCTCTCGGGCAACCACCCCTTGCCTGCAAGCGTATCAACCGCAATCGACACCGCGTCGGCCTTGCTGGCCTTCTCCATGGCCTTGATCGCATCCGCGCCGCCGCCCGCCGCCTTCACGGCCTCGATGGCGACGGCTTTCGACACACGGCCGAAAAACTCCCGTCCGGGAATCCAGTAGCTGTTCATGTCCAGCGCCAGAGCGTCGGCAAGTTCGGACGCTTGCGCAAGACGCCCTGCCTGATGGCTTCCGCCTTCATGACGAGCGGCAACGGCATTCACCGTGCGCCCAACCAGATAGGCGAGTGCGTCAAGTAAGTCTGCGCGGCTGGCGTCCAGACACCATGCCCAAAGCTTGGCAGGGTCTGCGGGGAATGTCGCGGCGAACGCTTCCTCCAATTTGCGCAATTCATCGAAAGCCGCCTGATTATCGGTATCGTCCTTTTCGCAACGCAAGTTCGGCATCTTCGGTGCAAGCTCGATGGCGAGCGGGCCGTAGCCAAAAGACGTGCCGCCATAGACGACGCGACTGGCGAGCGCGTGAACGAGGGCGGCAAGGGCCACATCGGGACGCTTCGCCATTTCGATGGCGAGCGCGGCGGTGCGCAGTTTGCTCAAATCCTCCATGACGGCTTGAGTCAAATGACACTCCGTCGCGGTGAGCGTGGCTGGGATTTCCTGCACAGTGTCGTCGCTCGCGTCTTGCTCCTCCTCGGACGCGTTCGCGCCAATAGCGCGCTGCAACGCCGCGAGGTCGTGCGCATCCTCACGTCGGACAAGCCCGCGCCGAACGGTCACGTCGCCTTTGTAGTCGAGAGTCAGAACGATACCGGCACGGGTCATTTCATCCGATTTGTAGCTTTCGCAGGACGCAATGACTTCGTCCATGCGCGCTCTCTTGCGCTCATAGTCGGCAACGTCATCCTCCGGCATGTCACCGTTCTCATAGGTTTCGCGATTCTCCTCCAGACACATGGACAGTGCGTCGATTTCGGCTTCTTCAGCGTCGGTCAGATCGCGTTGCACGGTCGCGAGGCGCGCGCGCCCTGTCGGCGTTTCACGGTCGGACAGGTAGTGTTCCGCCCACTTCCAGCCCTCTGCCGCGCGGATGACTTCGGCGTGTGACGCGAGCTTGTCGGCGGCGAGCGACATTATCAATGGCTTGTCGTCGAGATACAAATCATCCTCGTCATCCGCGAATAGATCGCGCGTGATTGCTCCGCCTGCCTTGTCGTAAGCCTCGATACCGACAAAGCGCGCCACGGGATGCGTCGCCGCAATTTTGTCACTCGCCAGATGGCTACGGATGGCATGGGGTGAGCGGTTAAAGCTGGGCAAGCTGTTCCAAACGCTTTCTTGCGCGGCGTGGTCATCGGAAAGCGCGAAAGCCTCCAGCCCCCGCAAATCGATCTCACCTGCGTGGAACGCCTCCATAATGACGGGCGACACCTTGGCAAGCCTGACGCGGCGACGCACGGTCATGGGGGAGACGCCAAAATTGTCGCCGACCTGCTGGGGGCTCATGCCTTCGTCCTCGACAAGGCGGCGAAACCCTTCGACCTGATCGGGAATGGACATATTCAGCCGACCGATATTCTCGGCAAGCGACACTTCGGTCGGTCGATGCCCTTCCGACAAACCAAACACCGGAACGGGAAAGTCGCGCGTCACCAACGTCCGCTGCGGGCCGATGGCAAGTTTGCGCTTGGCGATTTCGTTAAGCGCGCGCAAGCGACGCGCGCCAGCCGTGACAAAATACTGTCCCGTCTTGGCACCGGGACGAACAACGGGATTTTGTAGCAGCCCATTGGCGACGATCAACGCGATAAGTTCTTCGAGTCCGGCTTCGCTCTGGTAGCGTCGCACGTTCTTGGGATCGGGCCGTAACTTGCGCAGCGGCACGGTGAAACGGTCGGACACAACATCTTCGATCACGCATTCGGCAACGCTAGTCGTCGCGCGCTTTGCGGCGGTTCGGGTTGTCTTCGTGGTCATGGTCATTTCCCTTTCCTGGTCAGGCGGGCGAGGGCCGCGCCATCGCCCCTGCCGGGTGGCGAACCGGGGGAGAAAGGGGGGCGAGAGTTTCGTACGTCCGCAGGAGGCGCGCCATGCGCGCCCGCGACGATGCGCAACGCGGTTGCATCGAGCTTGCGACCTGCGACCGATTTGCTGCATCCGAGCGCGCAGCGAAGCTCTCGCGGGGGAAAGAGGGGGAACGCCCGCTTTCCCCGCAAACGGCGCCTGGACAGGCGCGCAACAAAACTATGCGTCAGGGATGAAAGCCCGCAGGGCCGAAACCGCGACGCGGATTCGGTTCGCGACAGCCCGGCCGCGCATGGCGCGGGACGCTCGGATTGCATGGAGCGACGTACAGGATAAAGCATCAGCGCAGCCTAATGTCCGATTGCTTTCCAGAATCGCTCGGCGAATTCGCGCTCCTCGGGACCGGTCGCGCCGAGATAGATCGCCGTGGTCGAGAGGCGGGCATGGCCAAGCCATTTCTGCAAAAGTGTCAGCGGCACCTGGCTGCGGAGCGCGGCGATGGCGAAGCTATGGCGGACCCCGCGCGGACAGGCGGCGACGCCCGACAAACCCGCATCGTGCATGACGCGCCTAAAGATACGCCAGCCCTTGGTGCGGCTCCACGGCCAAAGACGTTGCTCTCCACATTGGTCGAGCCGAAAATGTTGGCCGATCGCCGCAACCAGATCGGGTGGCAATGGAATTTCGCGGATGCTGAAACGTCGGCGCTTCAATGTCCTGACGGTGACAAGGCAGTCATGAATTTGAAACGAGAGGCGGCGAAGCGCGAGCACCTCGCTGATCCGCGCGCCCGTCCAGAACAGGGTCAAGGCGAACAGCCGCTCTTCGGTCGGTAATGCGCCGATGGCTTCAAGAAGCCGATCAAGCTCTTCGGCGTTCAGATATTTGCGCGCGCCCGCGCGGGAATAGAGCGATGTTGCTTCGAGCGACTCGAAGCCTTGCGGGATCGTAAGCATGGCAGACCTGCCGACAAAACTTTTCGGCTCATATTGTTTCAGCAAATTTTTTTGAGAGAAATCAAGCGCCTGCCGGCGCAGGCATCGCTCTAACCTCTCGACTCCTACCCATAATACCTTGCTTTGCTCCTTATTGCAACAATATGAGCCGTATTGTTTCAGTATAGTTCAGGTAAAGTGCCAACAAATGCACATATCGGGATGAACAGGTGCCTACAACACAGTTGTAGGCACTGCTCTTGGATTCCAAGACGATGGAGAACGCGATGCTGCATAGGTTTGCTGAGGTTATCAATCGAGCCGCTAATTGGCTGTTCGTTATCTACGTCTTGCTCGCGGCATTTCTATTGTTCGTCGGATGGGGATCGATGGAGGGATACCACCTTTCGTTCCTGGAAAGCACGTGGCGAGCGGTCGACTCATTCCAATCTGCCACAGGGATTCGCCCCAGCTACATCCTCGTGCTGATCGGCGTGCTCAAAGTGATCCGATACGTCCTTGTCGGCAAAGAGCAGATCGCACGGGAGCCGAACGATGCTTGAAGGATTTTGGGCAGCCGGAACGCTGACGTTCCATCTCGTCATGACAGCGGTGAGCCTTCTCTCGGGAGCCGTCTGCCTCGCTTATTTATGGTCGCTCGTTGCACCGCCGCCGCGCGGGATGACGCCGCCTGTCTGGCACCGCAGTGGAATGATGCAGTGGGCTGGCGCAGCAATCCTGTCGAACCTCTATGTCGCAGCGGAGCGGTTCTACACGCCCGGCGCCAGCGCGTTGGTCTCATGGCTGCTGTGGCTTGATCTCGCCATTCTGCTCATTCACGCAGCCATTGCTGCTCTCGGCGTGTTCGCCTTCATCGTGGCGCTGGGAAGCCGCGACGTGACGCTGCTCGCCGAAGCGCAGAAAAAGACAGACGCGCAAAGATAAGCGCACCACGCCATCGAGATAGAAAAGGGCTTATTCATGAGAGGCATCGCGCTGTCGATTTTAGCGGCGGCTTTCATCGTCGGCACCGTGATCGAATTCACGTGGGGCCAATTAGAGCAGCGTATGATTTTGAAAGGAGACGCGCAAGCCTTTGGGATCGCGATACTGCTGGCGGCCCTCACCTGCATCGCCATGGGAGTGTAGGATGAGAGTACGTGACATAATCCTGCTGTTCGGATTTATCTCTTGTCTGATGGGACCCGCATGGGCCGACAAGGTGTCGGTCTTGACATCGTATAACTGCTATTATCTGAACCAGGCGTTGGCGGATAAGAACGGCCACGATCAATATGTCATCCTTTACGTGGCAGGATACTTATCGGGTAGAGCCGTGGAATCTGCCAATGATTACCTGAATGGCGTGCCATTCCAATCGATCGAAGAAGAGGTGAAATCCGAATGCAGACTCCGACCGGACGACATGATTATAGAGGTCGCCGGTCGGATCGCGGACAGGTTGCGCGGTAAGTAGTCTTTCGCCACGATGGCTTGCATCGGGTCGTCGACCGTCATCGCTCGCTTGCGCTACGCGGCTACTTGCTTGGGATTGATTGCGGTATTGGCGGTTCCAAACACAGCGCACACAGAATCGATAAGGCTGCGCTGTCAAACCAGCGGCACCGTCAAGGCAATCTACGGCGAGCTAACGCTAACTGTTGACGAAGTGATACGCTCGGTCGTCGTTCATCCCGATCGTCCGCGCGGGATGACGTTCCACTATGAGGACGGTCGCGTCGGTCCCATCATCAGCGAGTCATGGCGCGGCCTCGCGATGACGGATGCGGTCGTTCAATTCGTAACGTTTCGTCAAGAAGCGATCGAACTAGGATTTCGCTCGCTATCGGGCGAACTTGTCCATCTCGCCTGGTTCGAACGTGCGGCCTTGCGCGACGGCAAATGCCACTGGCGTTCTCTTTGGGAGTTCGACCTGGCAGCTTCTTCCGGCCAGAGGCTGGATTGAGAGCTAACGGTCTGCGCTGTGTTTACGACCTGCTGTGGTAATTCGCCTGCCGGAAATCGGCACGCAAAGAAATCGGCGCGTTCGCACTACACGCCAAAGATTCTGTCGAGCAGACTCGGTTCGCGATAGCGGCCCGACGCCGAGCGCTCAACGGCAGGCCGACAATCATGTTTAAGCTCGAACAACGCAAGCTGTCGGGTTTCGGCTTCTTTGCAGGTTTCCAGCTGCTGGCGACGCAAATCGCATAAGCGCCGCCAGCTGAAAGCATGTCCATCGATGATGAGAATATCGGGCTTGCGCATTACGCGGCCTCTTCGGTCGCGTGAGTGGCATTCCCCAGGCCGTGCATGAAGTCAACGGCGCGCTGCGCGTGCGACGCGGCCGTGAAGATGGCGCGCTTGTGGTTCTTCAGGACTTGTATCCACGACGATATAGGCGGCGTGATCCTCACGAAGTTCGGGCGTCAGGTCGAGGTCTACGAGACGTCCGCACTGTCAGATAGACAGAAGCTCACGTCGGGTTTAACCTCCAAGGGTATTTCTTGATTGCGATTGGTGTGGAGTGACCCAATGAACGTCCGACTTTTCTTTGCTAGCGCCGCTGCGGCAATGATCTTTACAACCCAAAGCTTTTCGCAAAGCCAGCCAAATCCGCCACATGGAGGGGGTTACTATGGCGGCGGCGGAGGTCACAGCATGCAGGATAGTGCATCAGGTGGATGGGGCTCCTCCGGCGCCGGCCGCATAGGTCGCGGTGCCGGAGGTGGCGGTGGCGGAGGGGCAGGTGGCTACGGAGGTGCCGGAGCCCAAGGGGGCTTTGGCGGGGCCGGCGGACGCGGAGGGAGTGCAGACTGACGGTCTTGCACGTCAAGTCGTTGGCGTTGCACGCGCGGCATAGCTGGCAACGCAGGCCATCTGGTGCCATCGAGGGCTGCAGATATGAAGCGCCGTACGCCGATTGATCCTTTCGTCGCGCGCATGGAGGCCAAGCGTCAGAGCGCTTGGCAGGCGCGTCTCGAACGCCCAAAGGATCGAGGCGGCGTCACACCCAGCCGCTGGCAAAAGCTGGCTTCACTTTGGAATTCCGCGAAAACAATTGCTTTCAACGTCGGCGTGGCGGCAGCCTTTATTGGTTTCGCGGCGCTATTCTACCGTTC
>JBFXJV010000171.1:0-7314 GCA_050174515.1 Methylocystis sp. | reverse complement strand
GGAGCGAATGCGCTGGCGACGGTCGCCGACCGTTGTCCCTGTTCATTCATGGCGCAAGACGACGGCTCTTACCAACAAGATTGCTCTTGCGAAGGACTTGCGTGTTTGGGGCCGCCCGCTTTGATCGCCGGCAATGTTGGCGCGGCCGTTGGGGCGGCGCTTGCGTCCCAAGGCGGTTCAGGCAATTCGCCCGCGTCGCTCCTACTCCTTATGCAAAAGCCGGCAAGTCCCTAGGGGCGCTGATTTGACCTCGCGGCGGTAGGACGATTTGTTCGTTTTCGTCTCAGCTTTCGGCCTGCTGTCCTGTCTCCTCTTGGGCGGCGGAACGCGAGAGGGGTTTCTTTCCGACGCCATTCTGCAACTTATTTCAGTCCCGATTTTTCTGGCGGCGCTTTGGCGCATCCTCGATGCGCCGCTCAACCGCGACAGGCGGCGGGCACTGGCTTTTTGTGCGGCGATCGTCGCCGTCCCCCTCATACAACTGGCGCCCTTGCCGCCCGCAATCTGGACGCGTCTGCCAGGGCGCGCGATCGTCGCCGAGAGCTTTCAGCTTCTTGGACGTTCGCCATTATGGGCGCCGATCAGCATGGCGCCAGAGGCGACCTGGCTCGCCGCTCTTTCGCTACTGCCCCCGTTTTCGATTTTTCTTGCGGTTGTGACGCTCGATCGGCGCGATCGTCGGCGGATGAGCTACGCGCTTATCGTTTTCGGCGTCGTCAGCGTCTTTCTCGGATTGATTCAGCTCGCGCAGGGCCAGACGAGCGCGCTCCGCTTTTACGAAATCACAAATGCCGACGACCCCGTCGGGTTTTTCGCGAACCGCAATCATTTCTCGGCCCTGCTCTATTGTTCAATGCTGCTGGCCGCGGCGGCGTTGGCGCCCCGTCTCGCGGCCTTATCGCCAGGACCTGGAAACTCTCGCCGCGGAATCGACGCATCTTCCGCCAGGGGCGCCGTGGGCGTCATTGTCGCCGGCGTGGCGCTGGTCGTGCTGATCGCCGGCGAAGTCATCGCCCGTTCGCGGGCCGGCGCAATATTGGCCGCGATCGCCCTCGCCCTGTGTTTCATCATCGACGGCGAACGCCGCCGGATCCTCGAGAAAATGGCTTTCTCTCGGGCGTTAGCGGCGATTGTCGTTCTCGCGATCGTTCTTCTCGGACAGTCCACGCTGTCTCGACTGCTCGACCGTTTCGACGCCGACCCCCTCGCCGACGCGCGGCTAGTGTTTGCCCGAACTACGATAAGGGCCGCAAAGAGCGTGACCCCGGTCGGCGCGGGATTGGGAAGTTTTCCCTCGTTCTACATGACCTTCGAAAGGCCGGCCGATTTGCAGGCGGGCGTATACGCCAATCATGCACACAATGACTTTCTGGAATTATGGCTCGAGACAGGACTCATCGGTCCAATCCTGCTCGGCCTGTTTTTGGTCTGGCTGGCGCGCAAGGCGGTCGCCGCCTGGACGGCGCCAGATCCCGGCCTGCCCCCCGTCGATCGACCTTTGGCGCAGGCGTCAATCCTTGTCATTCTCCTCCTTTTCGGCCATTCGCTCGTCGATTATCCCTTGCGTACCGGCGCGATGATGGCGGTCTTCGCATTTTGCTGCGGCGTGTTGATCGATCCGCCGCCTGTTTCGTGCGGCGCCCTTTTCGCTCGCCGCCGGAAAAGCACGCCTACGCCGTCTAGACGCCTGCAACGAGAATGAAGAGAAAACGCCTCTCGCGCGCGTACCCCGGGGGAGCGGAAGCGCATTTTTTCCACGCATCTTGATCGCTTCCAAACGGTGTATAAAATGCTCGGCTTAAGCTATGTTCTCGATAATTCGGTCGTCGCGCCGGGCAATGTCGAGAAGTTCGGTGATGTTGGGGCAAGCGTGGGCGAACGAGTTCTGGCGTCTCGATGGAGGCGGCGCGCGCATTGGACCAAATTGCCAAATCAGCGCTGGGAGGCGAGCGTGTATCTGAGGCGCATGGGGCGATCGCAGGCAATTCCCCCGACAAGTCGGGATGTTCGGAGGCCTCTTTCAACCAGCGAGCGCTGGTACGTCGTCCGCTCCTTGCCGCGGCAGGAAGCGAGAGCCGAATTTCAACTCCTTCGCCAAGGCTTTCCGGTTTTCTTTCCGCGCACGATAAAGACCGTCCGGCATGCGCGAAAGCTGCGAATGGTGAAAAGCTCGGTCTTTCCCACCTATATGTTTGTCGTGCTCGATATCGGCCGAGATCGCTGGCGGTCGGTCAATGGCACGGGCGGCGTCGCAAGCTTGATCATGCGAGGAGAAACGCCGCAGCCGGTTCCCGTCGGCATCGTCGAAAATCTGCTCGATCTTGTGGATGAGGAAGGAATGGTCCGATTGGATCGCAATTTGCGTGAAGGTCAAGCGGTGCGGGTCATCGCGGGGCCTTTCGCAAGCTCGATCGGCGTATTGGAACGATTGAACGCCAGTGGGCGCGTGCGCGTGCTTTTGAACATTATGAACGGCAAAGTGCCTGCGCATCTGGATCGCGTTGCGTTGGAGGCGGCATGACGAATAGAGCAGGCGTCTGGCGCTGTGAGCATTAAACGCAAAGCACGGTAACGGGAACCCGGCGGCGCGGCGGTTGATTCAACTAAGGCCGCATGCGCCGTTGGAAGCACGCAAATGATCGGCGTCGCGAGCATTGTGCGACGGCGCGAATATGCGGCGATAACGAGTGAGGAGAGGCTCCTCACCCGAACGGCGGTAGCGTGGAGCGATGGCTCCGCCGCCTGATGCTGTCGGCGTCAAGAGCGTTCTCGCGAGAGACTTAGTCAATGCCGCGTCAATGCCTGCCATGTGTACTGACCGATGTGCGGAATTAACGGCGTCTTCGCATACGATGGCGTCGCCGACCCGGTCGACCGCAAGGAGCTTTTGACGACGCGCGACCAAATGACCGAGAGAGGACCGGACGGCGCAGGTCTCTGGATCAGCGATGATCAACGCGTCGGCTTGGGGCACCGTCGCCTCGCGATCGTCGATCTCACCGAGAAAGGTGCGCAGCCGATGCGGACCAAAGACGGTCGGCTGACGGTGACATTCAACGGCGAGATCTATAACTACCGCGACTTGCGATCTGAACTCGAAGCAAAAGGCTACGTCTTTCATTCACGTTCCGACACCGAGGCGCTTCTCCACCTCTATGCCGATCGCGGCGCCGACATGGTTCATGCGCTACGCGGAATGTTCGCCTTCGCAATCTGGGACGAGGCGAAGCGCGAACTTTTGCTGGCCCGCGATCCCTATGGCGTCAAGCCGGTCTATTATGCCGACGATCACAGAACTTTCCGCTTCGCTTCGCAGGTCAAGGCGCTGGTCGCCGGCGGCGCGATCGCGCGAGACCTTGATCCCGCGGGTCAGGTCGGCTTCCTGCTGTGGGGCAGCGTGCCGGAGCCGTTCACCACATACCGTTCCATTCGCATGCTGCCTGCTGGATGTCATCTCGTCGTCAAGCCGACTGGCGTGGGCGCGCCGCGCCGATATCATTCGATCGGAGAGGCATATTGCGAGGCGCAGGCCCGCCAGCGGGCGCCGGGCTTTCGCAATCATGCAGCGCACGACGAGCTGGCGCAAAAGACGCGAGACGCGCTGCTCGACTCCGTCCGCAGCCACCTTGTCGCTGATGTTCCGGTAGGGGCGTTCCTGTCGGCCGGAATCGACTCAGGCGCCCTTCTCGGCTTGATGCGAGACTCCAGCCAGGCCGCGATCAAGACGGTTACGATCACATTCGATGCGTTTCGGGGCGGCGTGGAAGACGAAGCGCCGCTTGCCGCAGAGACGGCTCGGACCTATGGCGCGGAGCATTTTACGCGCCGCGTCACGGACCAAGAGTTGCGCGCCGATCTATCCAATATCCTTGCCGCGATGGACCAGCCTTCGATCGACGGCGTCAACACATGGTTTGCGTCGAAAGCCGCGCTGGAACTTGGCCTCAAAGTTGTCGTTTCCGGCCTCGGCGGCGATGAACTGTTCGGCGGCTATCCCTCCTTCCGGGACATCCCCCGATGGGTGGCGTGGCTTCGCGCGCCCGCACGCCTGCCGAAGCTTGGAAAGCTCGTTCGGCTGCTGCTGATCGCCAGCGGGCTCGACAAGCGGCTTCCGAGCCCGAAGGCCGCGGGAATTTTCGAATTGGGAGGAAGTTTCGCCGGCGCCTACATGTTGCGCCGGGGGCTCTTTATGCCCTGGGAACTCGACCGCCTGATCGACCGCGATATTCTGCGCGAGGGTCTCGCGACGTTGCGGCCGCTTGAGCGTGTGAAAGACGCGATGCCTCCGTCTCCGACGACGGCCTTCGCCACGGTCGCGACGCTTGAATCGTCGCTCTATATGCGCAATCAGCTTCTGCGCGATACGGATTGGGCCAGCATGGCGCATGGTTTGGAGGTTCGCGTTCCATTGGTCGACGCGACCTTGCTCGAACGCATTGTCGCGCTTGGCGAACCTCCAATGAGCGGCGCACCGAAATCGCTGCTTGCGCAGTCGCCGCGACGGCCGCTTCCCGAGGCGGCGCTCCGACGGTCAAAGATCGGTTTCGTCGCGCCGACGCCTTCGTGGACGGCCGCCGACAGCCAGGAAAAGTCGCGATCCGCGTCGAGCGTCGAGCGTTCTCGCAAAGGGAGCGAGTCGCGTAGCTGGGCGCAACGCCTCCTGGCGGACGCCGTCGCATGACGACGCCGCGAACGGCGCAGAGCGGCGCAGAACTGGCGGGCGACCGCGTGCAGGCGCAAGCGGCGCGCGTTCCGGCGGCGAAGATGGCTGGCGAACGCGTCGTAGCGCTCGAAGCCGGACGCGCCGAGAGCAATTACTGGCGCGATTTATGGAGCTATCGGGAGCTGTTCTTGATCCTCGCGTGGCGCGACGTCGCCGTGAGATACAAGCAGACCATGATCGGCGTCGCCTGGGCGATTATCCGCCCGCTGACGACGATGATCATTTTCACCATCATCTTCGGCAGGCTCGCGAAGCTGCCGAGCGACGGCGCAACGCCCTATCCGATTCTGGTGTTGGCGGGCATGCTGGCGTGGTTCCTCTTCTCGAGCATATTGGGCGACGCGTCGAGCAGTCTGATCGGCAACGCCAATCTGATCGGAAAAGTCTATTTCCCCCGGATCATCCTGCCAGTCTCGACGGCGGTCGTGGCGCTCGTCGACCTCGCGATCAATCTCGTCGTCCTGCTCGCCTTGATGGCCTTCTACGGTTTCCTGCCGGGCTGGAAGATCGCGTTTCTTCCTGCGTTCATCGCCTTCGCAGTCGTTGCGAGCCTTGGGCCCGCGCTGCTCGCCGCCGCGCTCAACGTCAAATACCGAGACTTTCGGTTCATCCTGCCCTTCCTGCTTCAATTCGGGCTCTATGTTTCGCCCGTCGGATTTTCCAGCAGCGTTGTGCCTGACGGCTGGCGGCTGCTCTACAGCCTCAATCCCGCGGTCGGCGTCATCGACGGCTTTCGCTGGTGCCTGCTCAACGGCGAGAGCCGGCTCTATATGCCGGGATTCGTCGGAAGCTGCGTCGTCGCCCTCTCGCTCGCCTGGCTTGGCGTCGCCTATTTCCGCAGGGTCGAGCGGACATTCGCGGATGTCATCTGAGCGCGCAGGAAAGTCGGATTGAGCGGCGAAATCGTCATAAGGGCCGACGGCCTCGGCAAGGCCTATATGATCAGCCACGCCGCCGCCGGACGCGAAAGATATGTCGCGCTGCGCGACGTCCTGGCGGAAGCGGCGCGTGGCGTCATAGGCAGGATTCGAAATCCGGCGCGCGGCCCGGCCGTTTCCCGAAGCGATTCGATTGAGGAGTTCTGGGCGCTCAAGGATATCAGCTTCGAGGTCAAGCGCGGCGAGGTGCTTGGCGTCGTCGGACGCAACGGCGCCGGCAAATCGACGCTGTTGAAGGTGCTCTCGCGCATCACCGAGCCGACGCGGGGCAGGGTCGAGATCAAGGGACGGCTCGCGAGCCTGCTCGAAGTCGGGACCGGCTTTCACCCGGAACTCACCGGGCGCGAGAATATTTTTCTCAACGGCGCCATCCTCGGCATGACGCGCGCGGAAATCCGCAGGAAGTTCGACGAGATCGTCGCCTTCGCCGAAGTCGAGCCTTTCCTCGATACGCCGGTGAAGCGCTATTCCTCCGGCATGTATGTGCGGCTGGCGTTCGCGATCGCCGCGCATCTGGAGCCTGAGATATTGGTCGTCGACGAGGTTCTGGCGGTCGGCGACGCCGAATTTCAGAAGAAATGCCTTGGCAAGATGCAGGATGTCGCAGGCCACGGAAGGACGGTGCTGTTCGTGAGCCATCAGATGGCGACGATTGCCGCTCTCTGTGACAGCGCGCTACTGCTTGAGAAGGGCCGTGTTAAATTGCGTGGATCAGTTCCCGACACAATAGCCGGATATGTTCAGGCGGCCAATTACACAAACCAATTGTTGACGCCAAGCGAACGCCGTGGAAACGGTTGGTTGCGACTCGACGCGATGGAACTGTTGGATGAAAACGGAAAGTCGGTCGCGTCGCTCTACATGGGTAGAAACGCCATCATCAAACTGTCGATTAGGAATATGCTGAAGAAATCATTTCAACGCCTCTCCCTTTGCGTAGGCGCCAGCATCATGGGGCAACGGGTAACGACCTGGTCAACGAGCTATTCGGTCGGCGAAATCGCCAGAACGCCGGACGCCGACTTTAAAATTATCCTGCGCCTACCGAGGCTGTCTCTCATGCCAGGTCGTTATGATCTAAACTTCTATCTCACCATCAATGACGAGATTGTCGACTGGCTTATTTCGGGAGCGACGCTTGACGTCGAAGCTTTAGACTATTTCGGAACCGGTAAGATCCCAAGCGCTAAGGATGCAGTATTTGTCAGCGATCACTCGTTCGAGATTTCGCCAAACTGAGGCGCCGCCGCCCGAACATTATGATCGCCTTCGCCACTTCCTTTAAGGCGAAGGCAATTGCGCGCGCCGGATCGGCGCTTGCTTGCCCAATGAGCGTTGGCGCCCTCTAAGTTATGTTAACGAGACTGAAATTGGCCGCGCGAGGATTGGCGGGCGTGATGGCGGCGGCTCGATTGCGCGCCGTCGACGACGAGACCAGGGCGCGAATTATAGAGGAGGTCTCGCAGCAGATGTTGACGACTGTCGACATCGGGGGCGCATGCTTAAAATTCTATGCGCTGACGCCCATGCTGCAGTGGCGGGCGAAGACAGCGCTCACCAAGGAGCCGGACATGATGCGCTGGCTCGACGACTTGGGTCCGGACGCAGTATTTTGGGACATCGGCGCCAATGTCGGCGTCCTCAGCCTTTACG
>JBFXJV010000170.1:0-7328 GCA_050174515.1 Methylocystis sp. | reverse complement strand
TGCGCCCTATCCGGTTGAGAGCGCGCTTCGCCATTTTCCCGAGGACTTCCGCAAGCCGGCCCTTGAAGCCGCTGAGTGAGGTAGCCGCCATGACGCTCATCAAGGAAATCGATTACGGCACGCCCGAGTCACAATCCGAGAAACTTGTGACGCTGACCATTGACGGTAAGAGCGTCACGGTGCCCGAGGGCACCTCGATCATGCGCGCGGCGATGGAGATCGGCACCGAAATCCCCAAGCTCTGCGCCACCGACAGCATCAAGGCGTTCGGCTCGTGTCGGCTCTGCGTGATCGAGGTCGAGGGCCGCAATGGCACGCCGGCCTCCTGCACCACGCCGGTCGCCCCCGGCATCTCGGTCAAGACGCAGACGCCGCGCCTCGCCGCCATCCGCCGCGGCGTGATGGAACTTTACATTTCCGACCATCCGCTTGACTGCCTGACCTGCGCCGCCAATGGCGATTGCGAACTGCAGGACATGGCGGGCGCGGTGGGCCTGCGCGACGTGCGCTACGGCTATGACGGCGCCAACCACGTTTTCGCCCGCAACAATGGCGAGGTGAATTTCGATTGGAAGCCGAAAGACGAATCCAATCCTTATTTCTCTTACGATCCCTCGAAGTGCATCGTCTGCAACCGCTGCGTGCGCGCCTGCGAGGAAGTGCAGGGCACCTTCGCGCTGACGATATCCGGCCGCGGTTTCGACTCGCGCGTTTCGTCCGGCATGGACGAAGCCTTCATGGAATCGGAATGCGTGTCCTGCGGCGCCTGCGTGCAGGCCTGTCCGACCGCGACCCTGATCGAGAAATCGGTCATCTCCGTCGGCCAGCCGGAGCATTCGGCGGTCACCACCTGCGCCTATTGCGGCGTCGGCTGCACCTTTAAGGCGGAGATGCGCGGCGAGGAAGTCGTCCGCATGATCCCTTGGAAGGACGGCAAGGCCAACCACGGCCACAGCTGCATCAAGGGCCGCTTCGCCTATGGCTACGCCCAGCACGGCGACCGAATTCTCGACCCGATGATCCGCGAGTCGATCGATCAGCCCTGGCGCGTGGTCTCGTGGGACGAAGCGATCGGCTTCGCCGCCGACCGGCTGAAAGCGGCGCAGGAGAAATACGGCAAGAACGCCGTCGGCGTGATCACTTCGTCGCGCTGCACGAATGAGGAGAGCTTCCTCGTTCAGAAGCTCGCGCGCCAAGGGTTCCTCAACAACAATACTGACACCTGCGCGCGCGTCTGCCATTCGCCGACGGGCTATGGTCTGTCGCAGGCCTTTGGCACCTCCGCCGGCACGCAGGATTTTGATTCAGTCGACGACGCTGACGTCATTTTGGTCATGGGCGCCAATCCGACCGACGCGCATCCGGTGTTCGGCTCGCGGATGAAGAAGCGCCTGCGCGACGGCGCGAAACTCATCGTCATCGATCCGCGCCGCATTGACCTCGTCAAGTCGCCGCACATCAAGGCGGACTATCACCTTCCGCTGAAGCCCGGCACCAATGTCGCGATGATCACTACGCTGGCGCATGTCATCGTGACGGAAAAACTCGCCAATCTCGATTTCGTGAAGTCGCGCTGCGACTGGGACGAATATCAGGATTGGGCGGAATATGTCGCGTTGCCGAAGAACAGCCCAGAGGCGATGGAAGCGACCCTCGGCGTTCCGGCGGCTGACGTTCGTGCGGCCGCGCGTCTCTACGCCACCGGCGGCAATGCCGCGATCTATTACGGCCTCGGCGTCACCGAGCATGCGCAAGGCTCCACCACCGTCATGGGCATCGCCAATCTCGCCATGGCGACCGGCAATCTCGGCCGCCGCGGCGTCGGCGTGAACCCGCTGCGCGGTCAGAACAATGTGCAGGGCTCCTGCGACATGGGTTCGTTCCCACATGAGCTGCCGGGCTATCGCCACATCTCCAACGATGCGGCGCGCCAGGCGTTCGAGAAGGATTGGGGCGTTTCCCTCGATCCGGAGCCGGGCCTGCGCATCCCGAACATGTTCGACGCGGCGATCGAAGGCACGTTCAAGGGACTTTACGTTCAGGGCGAAGACATTCTCCAGTCCGACCCCGACACGCGCCATGTGTCGCGCGCGCTCGCCAATATGGACATCGTCATCGTCCAGGATCTCTTCCTGGTCGAAACGGCGAATTACGCCCATGTCTTCCTGCCGGGCGCGACCTTCCTCGAGAAGGACGGCACCTTCACCAACGCCGAACGCCGCATTCAGCGCGTCACCAAGGTGATGTCGCCGAAGAACGGCTACGCGGATTGGGAAGTCACCCAGCTCCTCGCCAACAGGCTCGGGTTGAATTGGAGCTACACCAACGCAGGCGAGATCATGGACGAGATCGCGCGCCTGACGCCATCCTTCGCCGGCGTGTCGTTCAAGCGCCTCGAAGAGGCGGGTTCGCTGCAATGGCCGGTCAACGCCGACTCGCCGGACGGCATGCCGATCATGCACATCAACGGGTTCGCGCGCGGCAAGGGCAAATTCGTCATCACCGAATATGTCCCGACCGACGAAAAAGTCGGGCCGCGGTTCCCGCTGCTGCTCACGACCGGCCGCATCCTCTCGCAATATAATGTCGGCGCACAGACCCGGCGCACCGAGAATTCGCAGTGGCATCCCGAGGATGTGCTGGAGATTCATCCGCATGACGCGGAGGATCGTGGCGTGCGTGAGGGCGATTGGGTGAAGGTGGCGAGCCGCGCCGGCGAGACGACGCTGCGCGCCAAGATCACGGATCGCGTCGCGCCGGGCGTCGTCTATACGACGTTCCATCATCCGACCACCCAGGCCAATGTGGTCACCACCGACAATTCCGACTGGGCGACCAATTGTCCGGAATATAAGGTCACGGCGGTGCAGGTCTCGACCACCAACGGGCCGACCGACTGGCAGGAGCAGTATCGCGAGCTGACCGAGCAGAGCCGGCGCATCGCGAGCACGATCGACGCGGCGGAATGACAGAAACGCCGTCGCCGACTCTACGGGTGGAATGCCTGGCGCGCCGTCACGATGTGACGGCGCGTTCTTCTCGCGTGATCCCCGAGGAGACGCCGATCGCCTTCACTTACGGCGGCGCCACCCATGCGGTGATGATGGCGACGCCGGCGGATTTAGAGGATTTCGCCATCGGCTTCGCGCTGACCGAGGGGCTGATCGACTCGCCGGAGCAGGCGGGCGACGTGGAGATTATCGTCTCCGACGCCGGCGTTGAGCTGCGCGCCTGGCTCAAGGGCGGACGGCAGGAAGCCTATGCCGAGCGCCGCCGTTCGATGGCCGGGCCGACGGGATGCGGCCTGTGCGGAATCGAAAGTCTCGAGGCGGCGACGCGCGTTCTGCCGACGCTCGACAATGCGCTCCGCGTGCGCGCCGACGCTCTGATCGAGGCGATGGAGCGACTTCCCGCCGCTCAGACATATAATCAGGAGACGCGCGCCATTCACGCCGCGGCCTTCTGGAATCCGGCTTCGGGCGCGTTAATCGCGCGCGAGGACGTCGGCCGCCACAATGCGCTCGACAAGCTTGCCGGCGCGCTCACGCGGCAGGCGATCGCCGCGACGCAGGGCGTGGTGTTGATGACGAGCCGGGTTTCGGTCGAACTCGTGCAAAAGGCCGCCCGGATGGGCGCGCCGATCATCGCCGCCGTTTCGGCGCCGACCGCGCTCGCCGTGCGCAATGCGCAGGCGTGCGGCATGACGCTGGTGGCAGTCATGCGTGGCCGGGATTTCGAAATCTTCACCCATCCGGGACGCATCCTCGAACAGGTTTCCGCAAATGTCGCATGATTCGGTCGATAAGCTCGTCAAAATGGCTAACCAGATCGGCAAGTTCTTCGTGGCGCAGAAGCATCCCGAAGGCGTCGCCAGCATGACGGACCATTTGAGGAAGTTCTGGGACCCGCGCATGCGCAACGCGATCATCGCTCATGTCGATCATGGCGGCGCCGGCCTCGATCCGATTGCAATCGAGGCGGTGAAGCGCCTCCAGACTCGGGCGGGCGCCGCGGCTTCAGGCTTGCGCCCGGGCGAGGGCGGCGCCGACGGCTGAACAGAAGTTTCCTGCGCCGGCTAAGAGATGACTGACCAAACCTGCCCCTGCCGCGCGATGGACGCGCAACAGCTCGCCTATTCGGCCTGCTGTGCGCCTTACATCGAGCAAGGAACGCCCGCTCCGACCGCCGAAGCTCTGATGCGTTCGCGCTATACGGCGTTTGTGGTCGACGACATTGACTATCTCGTCGATACGCTCGCGCCGGAGTCGCGTCACGATTTCGACCGCAAGGCGATCACGCATTGGGCGCGCAGCTCGCAATGGCTCGGACTTGAAATTCTCGCGACTGAGCAGGGTCTGCCGGGGGATGAATTCGGATATGTCGAATTCATCGCTCATTTCGCCAGCGAAGGCGAACGTTATGCGCATCGGGAACGCTCGCTGTTTCGCCACGATTTGCAGGACGGCCGCTGGTATTTCCTGGAAGAGGCCAATCGCAAGAGCGCGCCGATCGTCAAGGGCAAGCAGACGGGCCGCAACGATCCCTGTCCCTGCGGCTCGGGCAAGAAGTTCAAGAAGTGCTGCGGCGCCGCCGCGTAAAGCGGCGTCAGCTTTCCGTCGAACCGCACGATCATTTTCCCATCGTCAGGATCTGGAACAAAGCAATTCCGCCCGCGTTCCGTCGACATGCTCTCTTGGAGAACGGCGATGGACTGGAATCGTGTTGAAGGCGCCTGGAAACAGTTCCGGGGCAAGCTGCGTGAGAAGTGGGCCGAGCTGACTGACGACGATCTTGCGCGCATGGACGGCACGCGCGAGCAGTTCGAGGGCATTCTGCAGGAACGTTATGGCGTGGGACGGGATCGAATCCGTGAAGACGTCGACGCCTGGCTCAAGACTTTGAGTTGAGCGCCAGCTTCAGCGCGGCGCGCGCCGCGCCTGCCACGCTGAGCTTGCCCAATATCGGAACATTCTCAGAAAGGGAGAGTTGTCTTTGTATTCGTCTCCAATGGAAGGAGAGCGCAATGAGTTCGAAGCGCAAAGTTGAAGTGAGCTGGCGACAGCTTATTCATGCGGCGTCCGGCGTCATCGCCAGAATGCTGTTGATCAGCTCGGCGCTTCCGCGCGCGCGTCGAATCCCTGTGCGAGCGCCGCGACGAGCGGAAATTGAATAATCGCTACGCGATTGAAATTTGGCGCTTAATGATTGCCCGTTGCTTTTCTCTGCAGACCGAAGGCGTCGGGAATGACAGCCGATCGGGTCGGCGAGAATTGGTGACAGTTCTCTTCCGCGCCGCGGGCGAGCTGTCAAAGCCGACGGCTGCTATTCTGGCGGCGGGGCAAGTCGCATAAGCAGGTCGCGCATGCTGTCGGGCACGGGAAGCGACAGGCTGTCCCCGTATAAATTTCGCAATTCAACCGTCATCTTGACATTGAATCCGAGCAGCGACAAAGGGCAAGCTACGTCGTTTCGCTTGTTGTTTAACATTCGCCGCCGGTCTCCCGCTGCGCTCTGTTCGGTCTTGTTGTCCATTATCCAAGCTCTTGGAGGTCGGTCGCGCCTAGAGCAGGTTCCGAAAAAGTTGACAGACTTTTTCGAAGAGAACCTGCTCCAACATTCTGATTTTGAGCGATTCCTTATCGATCACATGATTCCATGTGATCGGGAAGCGCTCTAGCGACTCCAACGCCTACGGCAGGCGAAAGGTTGTCGTTCCTGCATCCAACAATGTGGCAGGCGAATTGTTCCGTTGGAGGATGACAAACTTGTTCTTTGTTTTGGAGCCTGGCGGAAGCGGATCAATGCGCTGATAATAGCGTTAAATCGAGATATCAGGCTTTGGGGCGATCCGTGATGGCGCCGCGATCCTTCTGGAAAGGCTATCTGAAGCTTTCGCTCGTGACCTGCCCGGTCGCGATGACGCCCGCCACCTCTGAAGGCGAAAAGATCCGCTTCCATATCCTTAATCGAAACACGGGCAATCGGGTCGTCAGCCGATATGTCGATTCCGTTTCCGGCGCGCCGGTCGGCGAAGACGCCGCTGTAAAAGCCTATCCGCGCGGCGAAAACGATTATGTGTTGCTTGAGGACGAGGAGCTTGACGCGCTCAAGCTCGACAGTGCGCGAACGATCGATATCGACGCCTTCGCTCCGGCGGACAGCGTTGACTGGATCTGGCTCGACAAGCCGCATTACCTCGTTCCAGACGACCCGATCGGCGTCGAGGCTTTTTCCGTCATCCGCGAGGCGATGAAGGCGACGAAGACGGTCGGCCTGTCGCGACTGGCGATCTATCGGCGCGAGCGGGCGGTGATGATCGAGCCGCGCGACAAGGGTCTTGTGTTATGGACGTTGCGTTTCGCTGACGAAGTACGCGATCCGAAGGACTATCTCGACAACATCCACGCCGAGACGCCGAATGCGAAAGCTCTCGGCCTCATTTCCAAATTGATCGAAGAGCGCAAGAGTCATTGGGATCCTTCGATGACCCAAGACCCGGTTCAAACCCATCTGCTCGAAATCATTGCTGAAAAGAAGAAGGAGCAAAGGCCCACGCGCGACAAAAAGCAGGCGCCGGCGAGTCCCGGCAATGTCGTCAATATCATGGACGCCCTGCGCAAGAGCATCGAAGCGGACAGGCGCGGCGCCAAACGTCGCTAAGCTTTCGACCTTCTGCGGCGTTCAGCCTTTCTGCTTCCTTCGGGGTTTTTCCCATTCGATCGGCGCCGCCGCCAGTCGAAAGTCAGCCCAGGGATCGTTTGTCATGGAATCAAGGCGCGCCAGGGTCTTCGCGATAGTGAAATAAGCGGATCCGATCGCCGGAGAGAGTTCTTCCCAGGCGAGCGGAAGCGAGACGGGCGCGCCAGGACGTGCGCGCGTCGAATAAGGAGCGACGGCGGTCGCGCCGCGCTGATTGCGCAGATAGTCGACGAGTATCTTTCCACGGCGCTTCGATTTCGCAATCGTCGAAACGAATCTGTCCGGGCTGTCTTTCGACATGGCGTCGGCGACGCTTTTGGCGAAGGCCTTTGCTTGCGGCCATTCCGCTTTCGGCGTCACCGGCGCCATGACATGGAGGCCTTTGCCGCCCGATGTCTTGACGAAGGCGGTAAGTCCGAGGTCTTGAAGCCGGTCCCGCGTCTCTAGAGCCGCCGCAATGATCGACTCCCATGCGACCTGCTCGCCGGGATCGAGATCCATGATGATGACATCTGGACGCTCCCAATCCGACGCCGTCGAGCCCCAGGGATGAATCTCCAGAGCCGCCGACTGAACCAGCGCGATCAGTCCGTCAAGGCCGGTGATGCTGAGCAGAGGCTCTTCTTCGG
>JBFXJV010000169.1:0-7360 GCA_050174515.1 Methylocystis sp. | reverse complement strand
CTCGGCGGCGTGGTCGAGCAACTGCCGCAGGGTGATGAGCGCCATTGTCGCCTCCCGTGTCTCTTCAAGTCCTAACTAGGTCGCGGGCCGCCTCGGCCACGGCCTTGGCGGTGATTCCGAAATGATTATAAAGCTCGGGCCCCGGCCCGCTCGCGCCAAATCCGCTCATGCCGATGAAGGCGCCGCGCTCGCCGAGCCAGCGGTCCCAGCCCAGCCGGACCGCCGCTTCGACCGCGACGCGCGGCGCGCCTCCCAGAACCTCGGCGCGATAGGCCTCGGACTGAGCCTCGAACAGTTCCCAGCAAGGCATGGACACGACAGCGGCCTTTATTCCTTGCGCGCCTAGATTGTCTGCCGCCGCGAGGGCGATTTCAACCTCTGATCCGGTTGCGAGCAGCGTCACGTCGCGCTTGCCTGCCGCTTCGCGCAGCACATAGGCGCCCTTGACGGAAAGATTCTCGCCGACCGGCCGGTCGAGCGTCGGCAGATTCTGTCGCGACAGGCTCAAGATGGAGGGCGTATGGCGGCTGGCAAGCGCCAGCTCCCAGCATTCCGCCGTCTCGATGGCGTCGGCCGGGCGGAAGACGTTGAGATTGGGCATGGCGCGCAGCGCCGCCAGATGCTCGACCGGCTGATGCGTCGGCCCGTCCTCGCCAAGGCCGATCGAATCATGGGTGAGCACATAGATGACGCGCTGGCCCATCAGCGCCGAGAGCCGGATGGCGGCGCGGGCGTAATCGGAGAAAACCAGGAAGGTGCCGCCATAGGGCGCGAATCCGCCATGGAGCGCGATCCCGTTCATCGCCGCCGCCATGCCGAATTCGCGCACGCCGTAATGGATGTAGCGGCCGGTAAAATCGTCGGGCGCGACCTCGCCCATGCCCTTGGTGATGGTGAAGTTGGAATGGGTGAGATCCGCCGAGCCGCCGATCGTCGCCTGCGTCGCGGCATTGATCACGCCGAGCGTCATTTCCGACGATTTGCGCGTGGCGATCTTCGGCTTCTCGGCCGCAAGCCGCGTGCGGAACTCGGCGAGGGGTTTGGCGACCTCCGCCGCGATATCGCCGTTCATGAAGGCGTCGAAGGCGGCGCCTTTCGGGGAGCCGGCGCGGCGCGCCTCCCATTCTTCACGCGCCTTGGCGCCGCGCCGTCCGGCCGCGCGCCACGTCTCCAAAACTTCGTCGGGCAGTTCGAAAGGCGCATGCGGCCAGATGAGCGCCTCTCGCGCCCCATCGACCTCGGCGGCGCCGAGCGGCGAACCATGGCAGCTCTCCTTGCCCTGCTTGGTCGGCGCGCCATAGCCGATGAGCGTGCGGCAGCCGATGAGCGAAGGCCGCGGATCGGCCTGCGCGGCGGCGATCGCTTGGGCGACGGCTTCCGCGTCATGGCCGTCGATGGAGGCGACATGCCAGCCGGCGGCGGCGAAACGCGCGATCTGGTCCATCGAGGTCGCAAGGCTCGTCGGCCCGTCGATCGAAATTGAATTATCGTCCCAGAACAGGATGAGTTTCGAGAGCTTCAAATGTCCGGCGAGGTCGATCGCCTCATGGCTGACGCCCTCCATCAGGCAGCCGTCGCCAGCTAGGACATAAGTGAAGTGGTCGACGAGATCGTCGCCGAAGCGCGCCGCCGCGAGACGTTCGGCGATCGCCATGCCCACCGCGGTCGCGAGTCCCTGACCGAGCGGCCCGGTCGTCGTCTCGATCCCGGCGGCGTGGCCGTATTCGGGGTGTCCAGCCGTCGGCGCGCCGAGCTGGCGGAAATTTTCGAGCTCCTTTCGCCCCATTCCCGGATAGCCGAGGAGATAGAGCAGCGCGTAAAGCAGCATCGAGCCATGGCCGGCCGAGAGCACGAAACGGTCGCGATCGGGCCAGTCGGGGCGCGCGGCGTCGAATTTCATGAAGCGCCGGAAAAGAACGGTCGCGACGTCGGCCATGCCCATCGGCATGCCGGGGTGGCCGGATTTCGCCTTTTCGACGGCGTCCATCGCCAGGGCGCGAATGGCGTTGGCGTAGCGCCGCGGATCGGACGTCGCGCCCGCCGCTGAGGAGGTTTCCTTGGCCGCCGTCGCTATGGTGTCGTTCACGTCACGCCTTTCCTGCGTCTGACCAGTTCGAGAATCCTCGGCGTGAGGATCAGTTGCATTGCAAGATCGAGCTTATTGCCCGGGATGACAATCGAATTGGCCCGCGACATCCAGCTTCCCGCGATCATCGCCACAAGATAAGGGAAATCCACCCCGCGCGGATCGCGAAAGCGGATGACGACGATCGATTCATCAGGCGTCGGGATCGAGCGGGCGACAAAGGGATTGGACGTGTCGACGGTCGCCGCGCGCTGGAAATTTATGTCGGTTTCCGAGAACTGGGGACAGATATAATGCACATAATCGTGCATCCGCCGCAGGATCGTCTCAGTGACGGCCTCGGTCGTATAGCCGCGCGAATGCCGATCGCGGTGCAACTTCTGCGTCCATTCGAGATTGATGACCGGAACTACGCCGATCTTGAGATCGGCGTAGCGCGCCACATTGACCTCGTCCGTCACCACGGCGCCGTGCAGCCCTTCGTAAAAGAGCACGTCGGTATTGGGCGGCAATTCGTGCCAATCGGTGAAGGTTCCCGGCGCGACGCCGAGGACCGCCGCCTCGTTTTCGTCATGGGCGTAATGGCGATAGTGGCCGGAGCCGGTCTCGCCATATTCGCGAAACAGCGTTTCGAGCTCCGCAAGCAGATTGGCCTCGGGACCGAAATGGCTGAAATGATGATTGCCTTTGACTTGGGCCTCGAACATGGCTGTTTTCATTTCCTCGCGATTATGGCGATGGAAACTGTCGCCTTCGACATAGGCGACCTCGATGCGCTCGCGGCGGAAAATCTGTTCGAACGTCGCCTTGACCGAACTCGTGCCGGCGCCTGACGAGCCGGTGATGGAGATGATCGGATGTCTGACCGACATAGGCGCTAACCGGAAAGCTTCAACCAAGCGACCGCGCAGCCTGCGGCGTCAGACGCGAAACGGCGGGGCTTAGCCGGCTTCTCGCATGGCGGAGGCGCAAAGGAAAGGCTTCTGCGCTCGCCGGCCGCCCAGCCGTCAGGACCGCCGCCGATTGACGTCCCGTCAGGCGAGGGGGTCGCCTCGCCTTGCCTCGCCGCCTTGACTTGCGCGGGGACGGCAACCTATATCGCAAATTCTTCCAGACCGCTCAGGCGGCTCGGGGCGGAGTAGCTCAGTCGGCTAGAGCAGAGGAATCATAATCCTTGTGTCGGGGGTTCGAGTCCCTCCTCCGCTACCATCGATCCCCCCGACGCGGCGATCCGCATGTTGGGGTAGATGTTGGGGGCGCCCATCAGCAAAGCCAGGCGACCCTGAAGCTCGATCTTGAGCCCCTCCTCGGAGGGCCTGACAATCACCTTCGCCACCAGCTCGCGGATTTTTTCCGCCGCTTCCTCGTTGTCCGAGGTCACCCCCCGCCCGAAAACGTCGCCCAACTGTCCGACCAGCTCCTCATAGTGCCGTAGCGCGGCCGGATGCAGGCCTACGATCCTTTCCGGTTCCGGCTGCGTCTCGAGTTCCGCGATCAGCGCTAGTTTTTGCGCTTGAGCCTCCTTCATCCGGGGCCCCAGGACGTCGACCGGGACGCGCTCCGCCTCGTAGTCCGACCACATCCGGTCGAGAGCACGCTGAACTTCAGCCAACCGGCTCTCGAGCTTGCCGCGCCGCCGGATCTTCTCCGCCGCCAGCCGCTCCCGCTCTTCCTGGTATGTTCGTACAAACTCTTTCAGAAGCTTCGGCGCCTTGAGATGCTGCTGCAGTCCGGCCAAGACTGCTTTCTCGATCTCATCGAGATAAAAAATCTTCCGGTTCGAGCAGGTTCCGGCCTCCCGCATCGTCGAACAATGGACCCTGACCCGGCCGTGATCGCGATCCTTCATCGATAGCCCGCCGCCACAGCAGCCGCATTTGAGAAGGCCGGAAAGCAGGAACTTAGCTTTTCGCTGCTTTTGAGGCGCATCGAATGTGCGCTCGGCCTTCCGCTGCTGCGCCGCCTCGAACAAGTCCTTGGCGACAATCGCCAAATGCGGCGCCTCCGCCCGCTTCCACTCTTCGGGTGGATTCGATCGTGAAACACGCCGCCCTGTGTCGGGATCTTTGATCATCCGAACCCGGTTCCACACGACGACGCCCGCATAGAGTTCATTGAGAATGATGCCGTGATGGCGCTTCTTATTGCCGTTGATAGTCGAAGGCGTCCAGTTGACGCCGCGAGGCGGTCGCACGCCTTCCTTGTTCAAGGCGTGAGCGATTTCTCGCGGTGTCTTGCCGCCGACATAGTCATGGAAGATGCGACGAACGACAGAGGCCTCGTTTTCGACAATCTCAAGTTCTCCCGGCTTGCCCGCCACTGGTTGATAGCCATACGCCCGGCCGCCGGCGTGACGCCCGTCTCGCACGACGCCCTGCATCCCACGCCGAACTTTGTGAGCAAGGTCGATCAGGAAGAGCGAGCCGAGAAGGCCGCGTACGCCAATTTGGATTTGATCCGCCGTTCCTTCATGCACTGCGCGCAATTCCACGCCCAGAAAATTGAGGCGCTTCCATATGCCAGCAAGGTCTTCCTGATCGCGGGATAGACGATCCAACGCTTCGATCAGAATGACCTCGAATGACCCGTCGCGGGCGGCGTCGAGAAGTCGCAACAACCCGTCGCGACCATACATCGAGGCACCGGAACGCGCCCGATCGTCGTAGACGCTGACGATTTCCAGTTCATTTCGTTCGGCGTAATTTCGGCATACCGCCACTTGGTCGTCGATTGAACGTTCGTGCTGTAGTTCCGTCGAAAAACGGGCGTAGATCGCTGCGCGTTTCATCTTCGGTCCGCCTCCGTAGCGACATCGCTTCGACCTTTTGGGTTTTGCGATGATCCTCCCGTGCGGCGCTACGCGCAAGTGCTCGAATGATTTCAACGAGAGAAAATTGAATGTCCGAATCTACTCCACTGATTCCAGACGGTTGGCTGGAACCTTTTATTGTTTTCGAATTTGCGTCGAGCGTCTTCGATTGCGACATGACGAATGATCATTGCAATGAAGAGTTCATCCAGGAAGTGGCAGAAAGCCCCTGTCGCAAAATCGGCGATCTTGTCGTGCATTTCGGATGGGCTTCCACGAAATGGGGAGAAGCCGTGGCGATCGCCGTTCCAATTTGATCCGCTTTCAGAGGAAGAGTTCGGCGCAGTTTTTCGTGACGGGTTGAGCGCTGCGAGAGAGGCTCGCGGCGCCCGTCGTGGAGTCCTCGTCATGAACATCAATGTGTCGAACGCCGCGGCTGAGGCCGGCGGTCCCGCCAATTATGCTGGTTCGTTGAGATTCAAGGTCGATCTCTCCCACGGCAATCGCGTCGGTCGCGTTTCATCCGAGTGGTTTTCCCGGCCCGATGACGAACGCTTTCTGTCATTGCCGGAGCTCTACGCCGCCGTCCGCGCACGGGCGGATCGCGCGACGACTCGAACTGTGGACAGTCGCGCCATCCACGTCGAAGCAAGACGAGATGACGCGGAGCGGCTTGCGCTGATCGTTCCGGGCCGGGAGACTCCGGCCGTTCCCACCCATTGGAGCTTCGGGCAGCTCTGTAGTCTGGTGGGCGCGCCGTCGAGTTACTTGCGCGACCTGCCGGCCCCTCTCGCCGGCGTCAACCTCCAGCATGGCCTGCTGTCGCACCGGGCGGAGCTGATCAAAACTCTCGAGGCCGAGGATGGCAGGATCGAGCTGCGCTCCGTGACAGGCCCGGATTATGGCCGCATCTGGGATCACGAGCTCATCGCCGCCGTGATGAAGATTGCTGGCAACGGCACAGGCGATACGCGATGGAAAGTTCCTGGCGTGCTGGACTGGGCGACCATGACCCACAATCCATTTGTCGACGTGACGAAGGACACGACCACGCTCTACGCGAGCGACCGCGATGTCTTTCTTTTCCTCGTCGACGACACACATCCAATCGAGGCAGGACGGCTGCCAAGCGGCGACCCGGATCTCTATTTCCGGGGGTTCTACTGTTGGAACAGCGAGGTCGGGTCGAAAACGCTCGGCATTGCCTCCTTCTATCTTCGCGCGGTTTGCATGAACCGCAATCTCTGGGGCGTGGAAGGATTCGAAGAGATCAGCATCCGTCACAGCAAATTCGCCGCGCAGCGCTTCGCCCATGAGGCGGCGCCCGCGCTCGCCAATTTCGCCCGTTCGTCGCCGACGCCCTTCATCGCGGGCGTCAAGGCGGCGCGCGAACGCATCGTCGCCCGAAAGGACGAGGACCGGGAGACGTTCCTGCGCAAGCGCGGATTCAGCAAAGCCGAGACCGCGAAAGTGATCGCCGCGGTTCTCGATGAAGAAGGCCGGCCGCCCGAGAGCGTCTTCGAATTCGTGCAGGGCATCACCGCAGTCGCCCGCAGCAAGCCGCACCAGGACACGCGCTTGGAACTCGAGGGCAAAGCCAAAGCGCTCTTGGAGCGCGCGGCCTGATCATCGTGACGCCACGGCGCCGGGACCGCCGTTCTCTGTCGCTGTGTCTTTCCTTTCTCATTTTTCGGCGTTGCTCTCCGAGTAAGAGGGCGGCGCTGCGCTTCGTGACGGGTTGGAGGCGGAAAGAGAGGCTTTCGGCCGCCCGTCGCGGAGTTTATCCCCATGGCCAAGCCGGCTCAGAAGATCCAGTTGAGCGCCTCGCGCGATATTCCCTTCAACAAGCTCGTGTTGTCGCAATCGAACGTGCGGCGCATCAAGGCCGGCGTTTCGATCGAGGAGCTCGCCGAGGACATCGCCCGCCGCACGCTGTTGCAGAGCATCACCGCGCGGCCAGTGCTCGACGAAACCGGCGCCGAGACCGGCATGTTCGAAATCCCCGCTGGCGGAAGGCGCTATCGCGCGCTCGAACTTTTAGTGAAGCAGAAGCGCCTCGCCCGAACGGCGCCGATCCCCTGCGTCGTGCGCACCGAGGGAACGCCCGAGGAGGACAGTCTCGCCGAGAATGTCCAGCGCGCGCCGCTGCATCCGCTCGACCAATTCCGCGCCTTTCTGGCGTTGCGCGAAAAGGGTCAGAGCGAGGAGGAGATTGCCGCCGCGTTTTTCGTCGGCGTCAATGTCGTCAAGCAGCGGCTGCGGCTTGCGTCCGTGTCGCCGAGGCTGCTGGACATCTATGCCGAGGACGGCATGACGCTCGATCAGCTCATGGGCTTCACGGTCAGTTCGGACCATGAGCGCCAGGAAGAGGTGTTATGCCGATATCGGCATAACACTTCTTATGTCGAGCAGGAGATTATGCCGAGCAAGAGTGGGCGGGGCATTGCGCGGCCTGGATGACCTCA